>NZ_JBSGDP010000034.1:0-64936 GCF_053602435.1 Nocardia sp. NPDC004415 | reverse complement strand
GTCTCGTTCCTCTGTCCCCCTCACTTTCGGGCGGTCTCCCCCCCGGCCGCCCACTCACCCCCGGGCCCCCCGGCCGGAATCTCCGGCCGGGCGCCCGTCCCCCTCCTGGATCAGAGGCCGAAGGTCTTGCCGATGATGTCGCGCTGGATCTCGCTGGTGCCACCGAAGATGGTGGAGACCAGGGCCCCACGCACGTGCTTCTCCATGTCGAACTCGCGGGCGTAGCCGTAGCCGCCCATCATCTGCATCCCGGCCAGGGCCACCTGCTTGGCGGTCTCGGTGGCCTTGAGCTTGGCCATGGACGCCTCCCGGGCGAAGGTCTTCTTCGGGTCGGCGTCGACGGCGGCGGCCACGCTGTAGACCAGCAGCTTGGTGCATTCGATCTCGGTGGCCAGGTCGGCGACGCGATGCCGCAGGGCCTGGAAGGACCCGATCGGCCTGCCGAACTGCTTGCGTTCGCGGATGAACTGCAGGGTGTCCTCGAAGGCGCGCTCGGCGGTGCCCAGGCTCATCGCGGCCAGCACCAGCCGCTCGAAGTTCAGGCCCGTCATGAGCTGGCGCCAGCCGTTGCCCACCTCGCCGACCACCGCGTCCTCGGGGAGCACGCAGTCGGTGAAGTACAGGTCGTTGGTCTCCTTCTGGTTGCCCATCAGCTCGATCGGGCTGATCTTCAGGCCGGGGGTGTTCGCGGGCACGTGGAACATGGTGAGTCCCTCGTGTTTGCCGCCGCTGCGGTCGGTGCGCGCGACCAGCAGGATGTTCTCGGAGATGTGCGCGTTGGAACACCAGGTCTTCTGGCCGTTGATCAGCCAGCCGTCGCTGGTCTTCTCCGCGCGGGTGGTGATGTTGCCGACGTCGGAGCCGGCCTCCGGTTCCGACATCGAGATCGACTGGGAGGCACCGCGCACGATGCCGCGCAGCACGCTGTCCTTCTGCGCCTCGGTGCCGAACTTGGCGTAGGCGCCGCCGGTGATCAGGGTCGGGCCGATGGCCCCGATCGGCAGCAGGCCGCGCAGGCTCTCCTCGAGCAGGATGCACATGTCGACCATCGAAGCGTCCGACCCGCCGTACTCCTCGGGCACGGTCAGGCCCAGCCAGCCCAGCTCGGCCATCTTGGCGTAGACGCCGGCGTTGTGCTGCTCGGCATCGTGGTCGGTGAGCGCGTCGCGCTTCTCCCTGGTGCCCGCCTCACGCTTGGCGAACGCGGCGACCGCCGCGGCGAAATCCTGCTGTTCCGGGCTGAATTCGACGCCCATGAGTGTGTTCCTCTGCTTTCGTGGGTGGTGGGTGGACTACTTGGCGCGCCCGAAACGGCGGGCGGTGAGCTTGCGGACCATCGACATGGTCGATGCGGTACGGGCGAACGACAGCAGCGCCATGCCGGGAATCGCGAAGCGCTGCCGGGCGATCGAGTGCGGGCGGGTGAAGCCGAGCAGCCCGGCCGCACCGTGGATGCGGCCGATGCCGGACTCCCCCACCCCGCCGAAGGGCAGCGCCGGGATGGCGGCGTAGGCGGCCGCGCTGTTCACCGAGGTCGCGCCGACGCGCAGCTGCCGGGCGATCTCCATGCCGCGCTTGCGGGAGAACACCGTCGAGGCCAGGCCGTAGCGGGAGGCGTTGGACAGCCGGATGGCCTCCTCGACATCGCGGACACCGCGGATCGTGAGGGTGGGCCCGAAGGTCTCCTCGGTGACCGCCACCGAGTCCTCGGGGGTGTCGAGCAGCACGATCGGGCTCACGAAGGGCGCCTTGATCGCCTCACGGCCGCCGACGACGGCCTTCGCCCCCTTGGCCAGGGCGTCCTCGACGTGCTCGGTGACGATGTCGAGCTGGGCGGGCAGGGTCATCGGGCCGTAGGCGGCGTCGGGGCCCGAGCCCGGCGTCAGGTCGGCGACGCGGCGGGTGACCTCGGCGACGAACTCGTCGAGCACCGAGTCCACCACGTAGCAGCGTTCGGTTCCGACACAGGTCTGCCCGGAGTTGGCGATGGCCGACCAGACGATGGCGTCGGCGGCCGCGGCGACATCGGCGTCCTCGGCGACGATCGCCGCGTCCTTGCCACCGCATTCGAGGACCACCGGGGTCAGTCGCTGCGCGGCGGCGGCCATGATCCGCTTGCCGGTGGCGGTGGAGCCGGTGAAGGCGATCATGTCGACCTCGGACTCCACCAGTGCGCGCCCGGTCGCGCCGTCACCGCTGACCACGCTCAGAATGCCCTGCGGCAGCTCGGGATTGGCCTTGGTGAACGCGTCGGCGAACCAGTGCCCGACCCCGAGGGTGAGCTCGCTGGGCTTGAACACGACGGTGTTGCCCGCGGCGAGCGCGTAGGCGATGGACCCGTTGGGCGTGTACACCGGGTAGTTCCACGGCCCGATCACACCCACCACGCCGTGCGGGCGCTGTTCGACGACGGCCTCGTGGTTGGCCATCATCAGGCCGGGGAAGACCTTCTTCGGCTTCAGCACCTTGCCCGCGTTCTCGGCGGCCCAGTTCAGGTGCTCGACGGCGGTGATCACCTCGAGGTAGGCGTCGTCGAGCGGCTTGCCGTTCTCGGCCTTGATCAGCGCGCAGAACTCATCGATGTTGTTCACGATGCTCGCGGCCCAGCGCTGTAGTGCCCGCTTCCGCCCAGTGAACCCGAGTTCACTCCACGTCTGCGCGGCCGACCGGGCCCGGGTGACCGCGGCGGCCACGCTCGCCGCGTCGTCGACGGCCCAGCTGCCGACCTGCTCGCCGGTGACCGGGTCGACGGTGTGGATCATTGTCGCAGAAATGGGGGCGGTAGTGGGGGTTTCGGTCATTCTCGACCATCCTTCGGATTGCTCGGCGGCGGTCCCACACCGCGCAGCTCAGGCGGGGCGGCCACGGGACCCGGCGGACCGCGCGGCCTATTGACACGCCGCGCCGGCCACCGTTAAGTTAATCGTAATTCTCGATAAGTTAATCACGATTCTCCTCGGTTGCAAAGAGCTGTCGCGGCACGGCGCCACCGCGGGGAACGACGAATCCGGAGGGAGAGCGCAAATGCTGCGCACCCGATTCACCGAGGCCTTCGGTGTCGAGCACCCGATCGTGCAGGGCGGGATGATGTGGGTCGGCCGGGCCGAACTCGCCGCCGCCGTGTCCGAGGCGGGCGGCCTGGGCATCATCACCGGGCTGACCCAGCCGACGCCGCAGGCGCTGCGCGAGGAGATCGCCCGCACCAGGGACCTCACCGACAAGCCGTTCGGGGTGAATCTGACGATCCTGCCGTCCATCACACCGCCGCCCTACGAGGAGTACCGGCAGGCGATCATCGACGGCGGCGTCCCGATCGTCGAGATCGCGGGCGGCAATCCGGCCACCCACCTGCCCTTCCTCAAGGACGCGGGCATCAAGGTGCTGCACAAGTGCACCAGCGTCAAGCACGCGCTCAAGGCCCAGCAGGTGGGCGTCGACGCGGTGAGCATCGACGGATTCGAATGCGCCGGGCACCCCGGTGAGAACGACACCCCCGGCCTGGTCCTGATCCCCGCCGCCGCGCGCGAGCTGGAGATCCCGATGATCGCCTCCGGCGGGATCGCCGACGCGCGCGGGCTGGTCGCGGCCATGGCGCTGGGCGCCGACGGGGTCAATATGGGCACCAGGTTCCTGTGCACCGTGGAGTCGCCGATCGCGCACGCCGTGAAGGAGAAGATCGTGACCAATACCGAGCTCGACACCAAGCTGATCTTCCGCACCATGAACAACACCGCCCGGGTGGCCGACAACGCCGTGAGCCGCGAGGTCGTCGAGATCGAGCGCGCGGGCGGCACATTCGCCGATGTGCGCGAGCTGGTCGCCGGCGCGCGGGGCCGCAAGGTCTACGAGAACGGCGATCTCGACGCGGGTATCTGGAGTGTCGGCCAATGTCAGGGGTTGATCCACGACATCCCCACCTGCGCGGAGCTGGTGGGCCGGATCGTGCGCGAGGCCGAGGATCTCATCGCGGGCCGTCTGGCCGGTGCGCTGGTCGGGGCGGTGGCCCGATGAGCGAGAGCGTGCTGATCGAAGAGGAACGCGGGGTCCTGCGGATCACCGTCGACCGCCAGGCCCGGATGAACGCCATCGACCTGGCCACCATGGACGAGCTCGGTGAGCTCATCACCGCGGCGCACACCCGGCCCGACACCCGGGTGATCGTGCTGACCGGCGCGGGCAAGGCGTTCTGCACCGGCGCCGATCTGGCCGCCGCGGCCGCGGCCGGGGGCAACGAGGCCGCGCCCGAGCGGGTGATGGACAGCGCCAACGCGGTGATCCGCGCGATCGTGGCCTCCCCGCTGCCGGTGATCGCGCGCGTCAACGGCCCGGCCGCCGGGGTGGGCACCTCGATCGCGCTGGCCGCCGACCTGATCTACGCGGCCGAGACCGCCTACCTGCTGCTGCCGTTCACCTCCATCGGCCTGATGCCCGACGGTGGCGCCACCGCCATGGTCGCCGCCGCCATGGGCCGCGTGCGGGCCGCCGAACTGGCGCTGCTCGGGGCCCGGCTGCCCGCGCCCGAGGCGGCCGCGGCGGGCCTGATCACCCGCAGCCTGCCCGCCGATCAGCTCGACGCCGAGGTCGACGCCGTGGCCGCCAAGCTCGCCGCCGGTCCGCGCCGTTCGCTGGAGCTGACCAAGGCCGCGATCAATGCCGCGACCCTGACCGAACTCGATGCCGCGCTCGACCGGGAGAAGACCGGTCAGTCCGAGCTGCTGGTCTCGCCCGACTTCCTCGAGGGCATGACCGCCGTGCTCACCCGTCGCCCACCGCGTTTCGCCGGTGCGCCCGCTCCGATCACCGACCCGGCCTAGTCCCGCTCCCGAGGAGACGCTTTCCATGACCACTGCCGTCGAACCGCTGCGCTCGCGCCGCAATCACTGGATGAACCAGATCGCCCTGCACGCCACCACCATCCCGGACGCGCCCGCGCTACGGTTCCTGGGCACGACCACCACCTGGGGCACCCTGCACGCGCGGGTCCAGCGCCTGGCCGACGCCCTCGCCCGCCGCGGCGTCGAGCCCGGCGACCGGGTGATGATCCTGATGCTCAACAACACCGAGTACATCGAATCGGTGTTCGCCGTGAACACCCTCGGCGCCATCGCGGTGCCGGTGAACTTCCGGCTCACCCCGCCCGAGCTGGTCTATCAGGTGAACGACAGCGGCAGCGCGGTCCTCATCACCGACGCCGTGCTCGCGCCGCTGGCCGCCGCCGTCGCGACGGGCACCGACACCCTGCGCACCCGGATCGTGGTCGGCGCGCCCACCGGCGACGGTGTGCTCGGCTACGAGGACCTGATCGCCGAAGAGGGCGTACCGCACGAACCCCGTGACGTGCCCGAGGACTCGGCCGCGCTGATCATGTACACCTCGGGCACCACCGGCAGCCCCAAGGGCGCGGTGCTGACCCACCTCAACATGCAGGCCCAGGCCCTGACCTGCATCCGGGCCATGCGCTACACCGACGACGACATCGCCTTCTGCGCCTCGCCGCTGTTCCACATCGCCGGATTGGGCAGTATCGCCTGCTGTTTCGTCCTCGGCGCGCTCACGGTGATCCACCCGCTGCAGGCCTTCGACGCCACCGAGGTGCTCGACGCCTGGGAGCGCGAGCGGGCCACCTCGGTGTTCCTGGTGCCCGCGCAGTGGCAGATCGTCTGCGCCGATCCCAGTGTGGCGCAGCGGGATCTGCGGCTGCGGGTGATCAGCTGGGGTGCCGCGCCCGCCTCCGACACGGTGCTGCGGGCGATGGCCGAGACGTTCCCGCGGGCGCTCAATGTCGCGGTGTTCGGGCAGACGGAGATGTCACCGATCACCTGTGTGCTCGACGGCGAGGACGCGATCCGCAAGCTGGGCTCGGTCGGCAAGCCGATCCCCACCATCGCCACCCGCATCGTCGACGACGAGATGAACGATGTGGCGCCGGGCGAGATCGGCGAGATCGTCTACCGCGGACCGACTCTCATGCGCGAGTACTGGAACAACCCGCGCGCCACCGCCGACGCGTTCGCCGGCGGCTGGTTCCACTCCGGTGATCTGGTGCGCCGCGACGAGGAGGGCTTCGTCTACGTCGTCGACCGCAAGAAGGACATGATCATCTCCGGCGGCGAGAACATCTACTGCGCCGAGGTGGAGAACGTGCTGTTCGCCCACCCCCGCATCCGCGAGGCCGCGGTGATCGGACGACCCGACGAGAAGTGGGGCGAGGTACCGGTCGCGGTCGTCGCGGTGGACGACGCCGAGGCGATCGAACTGGCCGATCTCGCCGAACACCTCAACGCCCATCTGGCCCGCTACAAGCACCCCAAGGCGCTGGTCGTGGTCGAGGCGCTGCCGCGCAATGCCGGGGGCAAGGTCGTCAAGCACGAGCTGCGCGCGCGGCACGGCGCGGCGAGCGCGGTCAACGGCTGAGGAACTCCTCGATCGCGGGGTAGGTCGATTCCGCGGCGGTCGCACTGGCCAGCAGGCCCAGGTGACCGCCGCGGACCTCGACGAAGCGCGCCTCGGCGGCGTGTGGCAGCACGTCGAGGCCGCGCCGCACCGAGGTGGCGGGCACCACCACATCGCCGCGGCTGCCGATCAGCAGCACCCGGCAGGTCACCTTGGCCAGTTCGATCACCAGGTCCGAGCGCAGCCGCACCGAGCCGGTGGCGAGTTCGTTGCGCAGCACCAGGCTGCGGTGGATCTGCCAGTACGAGCGGCCCGGGTAGCCGGGCATGCTGGACATGAAGCGGTCGGTGGCTTCCATCCGGGCCAGCGCCTCGGTGTCGAGGGCGTTGCGCGCCAGGAACATCGGCCGCGCCAGTTCCCGGTCGAAGGCCTGCAACCGGAACCCGATCCGCACGAATTCCTGCGGGATACCGCCCATGATCCGGGTGGCCAGGGCCATCTCCCGGCCGCCGGTGACCTTGCCGACCAGGCGCAGCGGGGTCAGCATGGCGGTGCGGCGCTGATCGATGGGCGGGGCCAGCGCGGTGATCGAGGCGATCGGCAGGTCGGCGTGGGCGGCCGCGGTCAGCAGCGACATCACCCCGCCGAGCGACCAGCCGATCAGGTCGACCGAGCCGTCGTGGTCCTCGGCGACCCGGCGGACGGCCTCGGGCAGGATGTCGTGGGTCCAGTCCTCGATGCCGAGATCCCGGTCGGCATAACCGAAGTGGCCGTAGTCGATGACATACGGCTGCCTGCCCTGCTCGAGCAGGTAGCGCACCAGGCTCTGCCCGGGACGCAGGTCGAAGCAGGACGGGGTGACCGCCAGCGGCGGCACCAGCAGCACCGGGTTCCCGGTGGCCGGGTCGGCGCCGTCGTAGCGCTTCAGATGACGGTGGCTGCCCTGGTAGACCGTCGTCGACGGCGCCGGGTCGTCCGGCTCGATGCCACCGCCGAACGACACCGACCACACATTGCGCACCGCGCGCGGCACATCGGCAACGAACCCCACGAACCTGTCCCCTCACTCCACACCACAACGCACCTGCCGGGCGGCAGACTCCGAAACTCGTTGCCCGCTCAGGCGGCCGGGCGGGCCGATTCCTTGCGCACCACGTCGTCACGACGGCTCGCCGACGGCGTGAGCGGGCGCGCGAACAGCGCCTGGGCCGCACCACGCACCAGGTCGCCCAGTCCGCGGTTGCCCGCGGGCAGGCGCAGCAGGCTGCGCACCGTGGTGGTCGCCGAGGGCGTCGGCCGCTGCCCGGCGAACCGGTCGGCCAGCCAGTTCAGGCTCAACGGGGCCGAGATCGGCAGCAGGCTCAGGTGCTCGCTGCACCGGTCGCGCAGGTAGGTCACCTGGGCGCCGTGCGCGCGGTAGCGGTCCACGAGCGTGTCGATGCCCTCCGCGGCGATGATCTGGTCGTGCACCGACTGCACCACCAGCAGCGGCACCTCGGGCGCGACGGTTCCCATCTCCAGATCCTCGAACATGGCGACGAGTTCCGCGAGCGCGAGGACCTCGGTCAGCGGGAGCGAGGTGGTGTGCAGGTCCAGGTTGTACCGGATCAGCCGCAGCACCGCGGCGCCGGTGGTGCTGCGCGCCGCGCGGTCGAGGATCGCGCTCCCCTGGTCGGAGATGTGCGCCTCGATGGCCGCGTCGAAGGCCGGGTAGACCCGGCGCAGTGCCGCGACGACCAGCGTCGGCAGGCCCGCGTGCAGGCCGCCGTTGAGCCGGTGGAAGGTCTCGACCAGATCGCCCACCGGCGAGCCGAGCACGGCGCCCGCGATATCGAGCTCGGGTGCGTAGGTGGGCGCGACCTCGGCCGCCCAGGAGGTGGCCAGGCCGCCGCCGGAGTAGCCCCACAGGCCCACCCGGCAGTCGGCGGCCAGCCCCAGCGGGGCGAAGCGCTGGGCGGCGCGCACGCCGTCGAGGGTGCGGTAGCCGGGTTCGCGCGGGGCGCCCCAGGCGCCGAGCATGCCCTCGTGATCGGGGATCGACAGCGCCCAGCCGCGCTTGAGCGCGTCCACGAAACAGAGCATTTCGACATGGGCGAAGGTGCCGATCGCGCGCGAGCCCCGCTGCAGCGAGTAGGACGGGAAACCGCGCGTGGAGATGGCGTCGATGGCGCACTGGAACGACAGCAGCGGGGTGTCGGCGGTGATGCCGCCCACCGGCGCGATCACCGTGGTGACGGTCGCGTCGGGCTGTCCGTTGAGGTCGGTGGTGCGGTAGAGCAGCTGCCAGGCGGTCGCCCGCAGCGGCACCAGGCCGAACGCGGCGAGTTCGACCGGTCGCCAGCGCAGCACGGTGCCCTCGGGCGCCTGCTCGTAGCCGGGCGCGGGCAGGTAGAACGGGTCTTCGTCGGGCAGGGTCGCGCGGGTGGGCGCGGGCCAGCTCTCGGCGCGCAGGTCAGCCGAGCCGGGGGCGGACAGCGTCATCGATGTCTCCTAATCGCGGGTACATCGACCAGATTAATGGTACCCGGGGTACCACACAAGCTTAGCCGCTACTTCTTGTCACATCTATTTCGCGGGGGCCGAGACGAGATCGGCGATCGGGGTCAGCGGATTGAGCATGACACCGGCCTTGCGCAGGCTGTTGTCCACGATCGCCCAGATGGCTTCCTGCAGGTAGGACGACAGTTCCGCGGCCGCCATCGGCTGCATGGACTGGCTCAGCCACCGGTTGACGCTGCCGTCGACGAAGCCGACCAGGCCGAAGGCCATCGGTTCGGCGATCGTGGTCGGGGCGCCCTGGGCCCGCAGCGCGTTCTCGAAGACCTCGCGCACGGTGCCCGCGATGGCGATCTTGGTGCCGGACACCAGCGGCGAGTTGCGCCGCCCGTCGCGGCCCTCCGACCCGGCGCCGAGGAAATAGTGCAGCCGCGGATTCACCGCGATCCAGCCCACATAGGTGTCCACCGAGCGCGCGATCGCCTCGGCGACGGTGCCCTCGGGGTTCAGCGTGGGTTCCAGCACGGCCATCAGGTCGTCGAGGATGCGGGCGCGCAACTGCTCGTCGAGATCGCGGCGGTCCTTGAACAGCCGGTAGAGCACCGAGCGCGGGACTTCGGCGAGGTCGGCGATCTCCTGGACGCCCACCGAGGCGCCCTTGGCCTGCACCGCGGTGAGGGCGGCGGCGAGGATGCGTTCGCGGCGGTCGGCGCGATGCCGATCCCACCGGCTCGCCCGCCCGTCGGCGTGCTGAGTGGTCACATTCCTCCTGTGTTTTCGGAGCGCTGGTGCGCTCGGGCGGGGCCCTTCGGGCCCCTGATCTTCCCTCCCTACGGGTACTCCTTCGTCGCACCCTTCGGTCAGTCCAGATCAGGGCGGGCCCCGCGAAAAACACTAGACACATCAGGTATCGCGGTGGTTCCCGGCTCCCGGGGGGCGTGTCCGGGAGCCGGGGCTCAGCTAGTTGTTCACCGACTAGTTGTTCACCGATGCGTCGCGCGGCAGGCCGAGCATCCGCTCACCGATCACATTGAGCTGCACCTCGGTGGTGCCGCCGTAGATGGTGGTGGCACGACCGGCGATGAGCTGTTCCATCGCGTGGTCGCTGCGCTCGCCAGGCACCGAGACCACCCCGGCGATGCCGAGCTCGGCGACGACGAACTCCGAGATGGCCTGTCCCAGCGCCATGCCCAGCAGCTTGCCGACACTCGAGGTGGTCGACACGTCGATCCCGGACAGCTGCTTGAGCACCACCCGCGAACCGATCACGTCCACCGCGCGGCTCTCGGCCATGAGCTCGCCGACCCGGTAGCGCGCCACCGGCGAGAGCTCCCGGCCCACCGCGAAGCGCAGCAGGTCGGTGTCGGTGGCGTAGGCCTCCATCTTCTGGCTCAGTGCCACCCGCTCACCGGCCAGCGTGGTGCGGGCCACGTGCCAGCCGTCGTCGACGGCCCCGACCACGTTCTCGTCGGGGATGAACACGTCGTCGAGGAAGACCTCGTTGAACAGCGCGGAGCCGGTCATCTCACGCAGCGGGCGCACGGTGATGCCAGGCGAGGACATGTCCAGCACGAAGTAGGTGATGCCCTCGTGTTTGGGCTTGTCCGGGCTGGTCCGCGCGATGAGCATGGCCCACTCGGCGAACTGCGCGACCGTGGTCCAGATCTTCTGGCCCGTCACCTTCCAGCCACCGTCGACCTTGACGGCCTTGGTGGTCAGGCTCGCCAGGTCCGAACCGGCACCGGGCTCACTGAACAGCTGACACCACACCACCTCACCGCGCAGGGTCGGCACGACCAGGTCGCGCTTCTGCCGCTCGTCGCCGTGCGGCACGATCGCCCCGACCGCCCAGGTGCCCATGAGCAGCTGCGGCATCGGGATGCCGGAGGCTTTGATCTCCTGCGCGATGACGACCTGCTCGAGCGGCGAGGCCGAGCGACCGTAGGGGCGCGGCAGGTGCGGGAGGTTCCAGCCGCCGTCGCCCAGGGCGACCAGCTGGTCGTCCTCATCGTCGATCGCCGCGATCACGGCCAGTTCGGCCCTGACCTCGGCCCGGATGCGTTCCGCCTCGGCGGGCAGCTCCAGTTCGCTCGACAGGGTCAGCCCCGACAGCGCGTATCCCGCCACCGCCTCGGCCCGATCGTCGCGCGCGCCGAGCAGCCCACGCAGCGCCAGGGTGCGCCGGTAGTACAGGTGCGCGTCGTGCTCCCAGGTGAACCCGATGCCGCCGTGCACCTGGATGCAGTCCTGCGCCACCTGCACCGCGGCGTCGGGAATGATCAGCCCGGCGATCGCGGCGGCGTAGTCGGCGGTCTCGTCGGCCCGGTCCAGGGCGAACGCCGCGTCCCACAGCACCGCGCGCGCCTTCTCCAGCGCGATGCCCATCTGGGCGCACTTGTGCTTGACGCCCTGGAACTGGCCGATCGGACGGCCGAACTGCACGCGGGTCTTGGCGTACTCGGCCGCGGTCGACACACACCACGACATGACGCCGACCGCCTCGGCCCCGAGCACCACCGCGGCCACCGAGCGCACCCGCTCCGCGGCGACCGCGAGCACCCGCTCCCGCGGGACCTCGACCGCGTCCGCGTGCAGCCGGGCCGAACCGCGCAGCACGTCGATGCCGTCCTGGGCGGTCACGGTCAGGTCGGTGTTCTCGAACGCCACCCACCGCTGCTCGCCGTCGACGGTGACCGGCGCGAGGACCACGTCGGCCCCGAGCGCGCCGAGCACGCCGTCGGCGGTGCCGTCCACGACGAGCACCCCGTCGCGCGCGGTGCCGGTCAACGCCGAGGCGGTCGCGACGGCGCCGGTGCGCGAGCCGTCGGTGAGCCCGGGCAGCTGCGCCGCCGCCCACGCCCCGCCCGCCTGGGCGAGCACGGCGCTCGCCAGCGCGGTCGGCACGAACGGGCCGGTGTGCAGGCCGCGGCCGAGCGGTTCGAGCGCGACGGCCAGGGTCAGCAGGCCCGCGCCCTGCCCGCCGGATTCCTCGCCGACGTGCAGGCCGAGCAGATCCTGCGCGACCAGCGCGTCCCAGTAGGGCAGCCGCTTGCCCGCGTCGCTGGATTCCACGGCGGCGCGGACGCTCTCGGGCGTGATGGTGCGCTCGACGAAGCCACGCACGGCCTCGGCGAGGGCCAGGTGGTCCTCGCTGACGCCGACGCCGAGCTCATAGCTGGTGCGCGCCATGGCTAGCTGGTCTCCTTCAGCCGCGCGGCGACCTCGTCGATGGTCCACGGGCCGTCGGTCTCCACCGTGCGCACGTCGTGCCAGCCGGCCAGTTCCACGATCGCCCCGCCCTGCACCGCGAACACCTTGCCGGTGAGCGGGCAGTCGGCCTCGGCCAGGTGGGCCACCAGCGGCGAGATGTTCGACGGCGCGAACGCGTCGAACTCGCCCTCGGGGACCTCGGCGGCGAACAGCGCGCCCATGCCGGGGGTGGCCAGGGTGAGCCGGGTGCGCGCGATCGGCGCGATCGCGTTGACCCGCACGCCGTAGCGCTCGAGCTCGTCGGCGGCGACCAGCGTCAGCGCGGCGATACCCGCCTTGGCGGCGCCGTAGTTGCCCTGACCGGCATTGGGCATGAAGGTGCCCGAGGCCGAGGCGGTGTTGATGACCGAGGCGTTGACCGGGTTGCCCGCCTTGGCCTGGGCCTTCCAGTAGGCCGCGGCGTGGTGCAGGGTGGCCGCGTGGCCCTTGAGGTGCACCGCGATGACGGCGTCCCACTGGGATTCGTCCATCCCGGCGATGAAGGCGTCGCGCAGGATGCCCGCGTTGTTGACCACCACGTCGAGGCGTCCGTACTCCGCGACCGCCTGGTCGACGAGTTCCTCGGCGCCGTCCCAGGTGGCGATGTTGTCGGTGTTGGCCACGGCCTTGCCACCGGCGGCGACGATCTCGTCGACCACCTGCTGGGCCGGACCGGTATCGGCGCCGGTGCCATCGTTGGCGCCACCGAGATCGTTGACCACCACCGCCGCGCCCTCGCGAGCGAACAGCAGCGCGTGTTCACGGCCGATACCGCGACCGGCGCCGGTGACGACAGCGACGCGTCCGTCGAGCTTTCCCATCAGTCTTGTCTCCTAGTTGAATTCGACGCGGCCGTCGGTGATGGCGAGCTCGCCCGCCGCCTCGGTCTCGAAGGCGTAGGCGTTCGGCTCGGTACGCCAGAAGGTGGTGGTGATGTCCTGCCCGGGCAGCACCGGCTTGGCGAAGCGCACCGCGAGGCGGCGCAGCCGGGTGGTGTCGCCGCCGGCGAGTTCGGTGAGCGCGGCCCACGAGGTGAACGCCATGGTGCACAGCCCGTGGTTGATGATCCCGGGCAGACCGGCCATGCGGGCGATCTCGTCGTCGAGGTGGATCGGCATCGGATCACCGGAAGCCGGTGAGTACCGGAAGGTCTGGTCCTCGTCGATGTGGGCGGTGACCCGCGCGGCCTGCTCGCCTGCCCGGTCGGCGTCGGTGATGCGGTGTCCGGGTGCCTGTTCGCCCTCGCCCGGTCCCGCGTCGACCTTGCGGAAGAACGCGGTCATCCACTGCTCGTTGACGAGTTCGCCCGCGGCGTCGCGGGTTTCGGCGTAGATGACCACCGTCGACCCGTTCGGCTTGCCCGCGTAGCCGATCGGCTTGGCCCGCACCACCAGTTCGTCACCGGCCACGATCGGCCGGTGGAACCGGAAGTCCTGCTCGCCGTGGACCAGTTTCATGAGCAGTTCGACCGGCGCCACCGACAGGGCGGCGGGCGCCATCGAGGTGAACACCGGTACCACCGCGAACACCGGCGGGGCGACCTGCCCGCTGCGGTGCGCCTCGATCGGATCATTGGTCGCGGCGGCGTATTCCGCGATCCGCTCGGCGGTGACCGAGAACCGCTCCTCGTCGGTCCACTCCCCCAGCGCGGAGCCGTCGAAGACGACTCCGGCCGATTCCGAGGTGGTCATGCCGCCGAGCCGACGAGCTCGGTGAACTTGGCCATCGACTCCTTCAGGTCGGCCTCGGCGTGCTTGGCCACGGCCTTGCCGATCGGGCCGACGATCATGGTGCCCTTGAAGCTGGCGTCGAACTTGGCCGCGGACCCGGTCGCGGTGGGCTCCACCTCGAGCGCGAATTCGACGGTGACCCCGGCCATGCCGGTGCCGGTGATCTTGAGGAACTTCTGCGGGTCGACCTCGGCGACGGTCCACTCGATCTTGTTGGCCATGTTCATCACCGAGACGACCTCGATGAACCGCGCGCCCGCGACGAGCTCGGCGGGCAGCTCGCTGCGCCAGCCCTCGTGGATGGTCAGCCACTGCTCCCAGTTGGCCAGGTCGCTCAGCCGGGCCCACGCCTGCTCGGGGGTGACGGGAAGTTCGGTGGAAACGGAGACGGATGCCATGGGGTTACTCCTCGTTGAGTGGGGAAAGGGGGAGGGAAAGGATCAGCGGACGGCGGGACGGTAGGCGGTCACCACGACCGCGCCGCCGAGTCCGATGTTGTGCTGCAAGGCGATTCGGGCGCCCTCGACCTGACGGGCGTCGGCGGTGCCGCGCAGCTGCCAGGTGAGTTCGCTGCACTGCGCCAGGCCGGTGGCACCGAGCGGGTGGCCCTTGGAGATCAGGCCGCCGGAGGGGTTGATGACCCAGGTACCGCCGTAGGTGGTGGCGTTGTCGTCGACGAGACGGCCGCCCTCGCCGGGGGCACACAGGCCCAGCGCCTCGTAGGTGAGCAGTTCGTTGGTGGAGAAGCAGTCGTGCAGTTCGATGACGTCGACGTCCTCGGGACCGATCCCGGCCTGCTCGTAGACCTTCAGCGCCGCGGTGCGCGACATATCCGAGCCGACCAGATTGATCGCGGTCGGGTCGGTGAAGGTGGAGCTCAGGTCGGTGACCATCGCCTGCCCGACCATCTCGACGGCCCGGTCGGCCAGGTCGTGGCGGTCGACGAACGCCTCGCCGGCCAGGATCACCGCGCCGGAGCCGTCGGAGGTCGGCGAGCACTGCAGCTTGGTGAGCGGGCCGTAGATCTGTTTGGCGGCCAGCACTTCCTCGAGGCTGTATTCCTTCTGGAACTGCGCGTACGGGTTGTTCACCGAGTGCTTGTGGTTCTTGACGCCGATCTTGGCGAACTGCTCGGCGGTGGTGCCGTAGCGCTCCATGTGCTCTTTACCGGCGGCGCCGAACATGTACGGCGCGGGCGGCATGGCGAACTCCTGGAGTTCGGCCAGCGCCAGCAGGTGCCGCATCATGGGCTGTTCGCGGTCGTCGAACGTCGAACCCAGCGAACCCTTCTGCATCTTCTCGAAGCCGAGGGCCAGGGTGCACTCGGCCAGTCCGCCCCGGATCGCCTGCGCGGCCAGGTAGAGCGCGGTCGAACCGGTGGAACAGTTGTTGTTGACGTTGACGATCGGGATCCCGCTCAGCCCCAGTTCGTAGACCGCGCGCTGCCCCGAGGTGGACTCGCCGTACACGTAGCCCACGTAGGCCTGCTCGACCTCTTCGTAGCCGATGCCCGCGTCCTCGAGCGCCTTGGTTCCCGCTTCCCTGGCCATGTCCGGGTAGTCCCATTCGAGCTCGCCCGGCTTCTCGAACTTCGTCATGCCGACGCCGACGACGAACACCTTCTGTGTCATGTACGCACTCCCGTGTCCCGCGTGTCCCGAATACCTGGGACACCGTGTCCCTGCAATTTAGGTTGGACACGTCGTCCAGGTCAATAGCTTGGACAAAACCCGTCATCGACCGGTCACAGCAGGGAAAAGGTTGTGCGAATCCCACCCGCCATGGGCATGCATGGGATATACGTCCCGGATACTCGACACGACGAACGGCCCGGCGCATCGCGTCGCCGGGCCGTGGTCGGAGGACGAATTCGCCTACCCGACAGTGCTTCCGGTGCGGGAGGCGACAATCCGGTCGAGATCGCGGAGGGTTTCGGAGTACGCGACCGCGGGCACCCGTGTCAGCGGCACGGTCGCGCCGTCGCGCAGGAAGCGCAGGTCGCCGATCTCGACCTCGGACTCTGCGAAATAGCCCGAGAAGCCGCAGCGCAGCGCGGCGATCAGACCGTCACCCACCGGCTTCGTGGCCTGGTACTCGTTGTATTCGCCGTGGGTCGACCAGCCGCGGGCCGACAGCATCGGCACCGCCACCTGACCCTGGACGGTCTGTCCGACATATCGGGTGGAGGTGTCGCCCGCCAGTTCGTCCGGTGTCGCGGCGAAGAACGCGCGCTTGACCTGCTCGACCGGTTGCGCCACCCCGCGCCGCGCGAGCTCGTCGCGCCACTGCGCCAGCAGGCCCTCCCGGTCGAGTTCGAGGGGGTGGACGGCAGTGACCGGACCGGCGCGGTCGATGTCGTCGAGCTGCCCGATCGCGCCGGTGCCGTCGCGCCAGAGCAGGGCGGGCAGCAGGGCCGACCCGGCGGGCAGCGACAGCAACCGGGTGAGTTCGGCCGGGGTGAGGGTGCCCGTGGTGGCGACCAGCCGTTCCACCAGACCCGAGCGCATGCGGCGGGCCTGCTCACGCAGGCGTTCCTGGTGTTCGCGCAGGTCCTTGTACGCGGGGTCGGCTCGGACGGCCGACGGCACCGATTTCAGGGTCTTCCCGGCGCGGTCGACGACGAGGTCGGCGTCGACACCGGTGACCCGCAGGGTGACGCGGTAGTCGCCGATGGTCGCCGCAGTGGGTGTCGCGGTCGCGATCCGGGCCTCACAGTCCCATTCCAGCCGGTCCGCACCGTCGACCCCGGCCACCTGCGCGAGATGGTCGAGCGCCACCGCGACAGCGGCGGCGTGGCTGATGCGGCGGTTCGGGCCGAGTCTCGGACCTCGCCTGGCGCACTCACGCAGGGCCAGGTACCGGTCGAGGACGGTCTCCCCCGCGTCGAGGGGCAGCATGCCAAAGGCCGCGATGCCGTGCAGCGCATTGCTTTTCACGCGCTTGACGACTTTGGCGCGGTTGTCACCGAGGACGGCGGAGACGAGTTCGTTCGGTTCCAGCGCCAGGACGCGACGCGCGTCGTCGACCCCGGTCCGCTCGATCGCGCGCAGCAGCGCGGCGCGGTCCTGCCGAACGACCTCGTCGGTGGGCAGTGCCTGGATCATCCGCAGCAGGTCCGCACCGTGCCCGAGCCCGAACAGCGGCAGCAGGACATGCGCGTCGCCCGCGGCCTTGCGCCACTCGAAGACCCGCCGCTGATCGGCGACCGGCCGCGCCCGCAACTCCTCGAGCAGTTCCGCCCGTTCGTCGTCGGTCAGCTCGGCGGCGCCGAAGTGGTCGGCGCCCTTCGAATCGCCGCTGTACCGCAGCGCCAGCCGAACGAAACGCAGTCCGCGCGAGGGGAATCCGGTGGGTACGCTGTCCCACATCACCGTCTCCGGCCCCGACACCCGCTGCCAGGTGTGTTCGTCGACCAGCGCGCGCACGGCATCCGCGCAGGCCAGCGGCGCGCCGATGGTCTCCCCGCTGCCGTCGCGCCCGACGATCGCGTAGCCGAGATAGCGGTCGTCGGCGAAGGCCCGTTCGACCACGGCGGCATCGAGCGCATCGGCCCGGTACAGCGCGTCGAGGATCGCGGCGACCGTGCCTCGGTCCAGCCACCCGAGCGGCTTGAACACGAGCAGGCGCAGCAACGTGATGTCCCCGGCGGCGACCGCTCGCCCCGCCACCTCGTCCAGCAGCAATCTGTGGCGCACATCGACGCCGAGGTAGCGCGCGACCAGTGTCCTGATCCGCGCCGAGGCCCAGGGCGCGGCCAGCAGGCCCGCGATGTCCGCCGAGTCGTCGACGGGAAAGGCAGCGTCGTACACCTCGTCGAGCGCGGCCGTCAGGTCGCCGACATGGTGCTCCAGATGCCCGAAGGCCCGGTCGTCCCCCTCCTCCAACCGCACCCGGACTTGATCGGCGATCACCCTGAGCCGGGCCGGGTCGCCCGCGCACTGCCGCGCCCGCTCGACCGATTCCCCCAGCGCACGCCGCTCGTCCTCGACCACACTCACGTATTCCGCGGGGATCGGCCACGGCGCCGGCTCGTTCTCGACCACGCCCGCCACGCTACAAGCGGCCACCGACATCCGCGGCTACGGTGGATTCGTGATCACTGTGCCCGAGGAGTTCGCCGGTAAGAAGCAGTACAGCGCAAGCGAATCGGGCCGGCGGTGGATCGCCGCGCTGCCGCGGATCGTGGCCGAGCTGACCGACCGCTGGTCCTGTGTGCCCGACGGCGCGATCCGCTACGGCGAGGTCGGCCTGGTCGTCCCGGTCCGCCACCGTGACCTGCCGCCCGCGGTGATCAAGGTGTCGTTCCCGCATCCGGGCAATGTGCACGAGCCCGACGCGTACGCGGCGTGGCAGGGCACCGGCGCCGTCCACCTCTACGAGCGCGCCGACGAGCACTTCGCCATGCTGCTCGAACGCGCCGACGACACCCTCGCCACCGTCACCGACAACGACGCGGCCCTGGTCATCCAGGGCACGCTCACCCGCACCCTCGCCGTCGAAGCGCCGGCCGGCCTGCCGAAACTGCGGGACCGGATGGACGAGTGGGCCGACGACATGGCCCGCACCGCGGCCGCGTTCGGCCACCCGATCCCCCACCGCGTACTCGACGCCGCCCTGGCCACCCTGCGCGAACTGGGCGGCGACCAGCCCGACCTGCTGATCCACGGCGACCTGCACGACGCCAATGTCCTCGCCGGGCAGCGGGCACCCTGGCTGGCCATCGACCCGAAGTGCTTCGTCGGCGACCCCGCCTACGACGGGCTCAATGTCATCCGCAGCCCCCGCTTCGCACCCCTGTTCTTCGCGCCGGACCCGAAGCCACAGCTTCTGCGCTACATCGAGATCTACAGCGACGCCGCCGAACTCGACCTGATCCGGGTCCGCCGCTGGATCCAGGCGGGGGCGGTGAAGGAGGCCCTGTGGGGCCGTGAGCACGGCGATCCCGACTGGCTGATCCAGGCCACCGACTGGCTCGCGACGGCGCTGACCGGCACCCAATAGCGCACGGCGCCACTACTTTTCACTCGCCGTGACATTCCTGATACCGTTTCCGGCGATGCCGGTTCGGTGAGTCATGCAATGGAACATGTTGCAGGACACAAGGTTCACTCTGCTCGGATCGGTGGCTCCACCGTCTTCACCCCTGTGGCACCCGGTGCCACGGCTGCGCGACGACGCGCGATGACCATCGTTGTCTCCGACAGGAGTACGTGCTGTGATGCCCCAGACCTCGGCTGCCCCCGCGCAGACGCCGCCGGTGCCGAACTCGCTCAGCGACATGGACCGGGTGCCGCTGTACTCGCCGGAGTTCGCCGCCGATCCGCAGGCCACCTATCGCGAGATGCGCAGGCGCTTCGGCTCGCTCGCCCCGGTCGACCTGGTGCCCGGCGTCCCGGCCACCCTGGTGATCGGCTACCGCACGGCGGTGCAGATCCTCAACGATCCCGACCACTTCCCCGCCGACGCCCGGATGTGGCAGCGCACCGTCCCGGCGGACTGCCCGATCCTGCCGATGATGTGCTACCGCCCCAACGCGATTCGCACCTCGGGCCTCGAGCACACCCGCTACCGGCAGGCCACCGTCGCCGGGATCGCCGGGGTGGACCTCTACCGGCTGCACAGCACCGTCGAGCAGATCGCCATCCCGGTGATCAACTCCTTCTGCGCCGACGGCAGCGCCGACCTGCTGAGCCAGTACGCCTATCCGGTCATCTTCGCCACCATCAACGCGATGCTCGGGGTCGGCAAGGAACTCGGCGCGCGGATCGCCACCGGCATGGCGCAGATGTTCGAGGGCGGCGACACCGCGGTGCAGGGCGCGCAGATGCTCGAGGACTCCCTCTACGACCTGGTCCGGCAGAAGCAGGCCGAGCCCGGTGACGACATCGCCACCCGGCTGGTCCAGCATCCGGCCCAGCTCGACGACGAGGAGCTGATGAACCAGCTGCTCACCATCTACGGCGCGGGGATCGAACCCATGCTGAACCTGATCCTCAACACGGTCCGGGTGATGCTCACCGATCCGCGTTTCGCGGGCAGCCTGCTCGGCGGCAGCCTGTCGACCCGCGACGCCCTCGACGAGGTGCTCTACACCGACCCGCCGATGGCCAACTTCTGCACGACCTACCCGCGCCAGCCGATCCTGGTCGACAATGTGTGGCTGCCCGCGCACCAGCCGGTGGTGATCAGCATGGCCGCCTGCAACAACGATCCGGCGATCGGCACCGGGGAGTTCCTGGACAATCGCGCGCACCTGGCGTGGAGCACGGGCCCGCACAGCTGCCCGGCCAAGTCGCCGGCCTACCTGATCGCCCAGGAGGCCATCGATCAGCTGCTCGACGCCCTGCCCGAGCTCGAATTGGCCGTTCCGCCCGAGGAATTGGTGTGGCGGCCGGGGCCGTTCCACCGCGCGCTGGCGGGCCTGCCGGTGGTCTTCCCGAAGACCGCCCCGCTGCCCCTGCCCTGAGCACGGTCCGGCCGGGCCCCCACCCGGCCGGACCGCTCGGCGTGATTACGCGCCGTCGATGATCACCGGCAGCTGCCGGTGCCCGTTGGAGATGAAGCTGGGCACCGTGCCGAGCTCCTCGACCGGCACCGCCAGGCTCATCTTCGGGAACCGATCGAACAGCGCGGGCAGCGAGACCAGCGCCTCGAGCCGGGCCAGCGGCGCGCCGAGGCAGTGGTGGGCGCCGTGGCCGAAGGCCATGTGGGACTGGTTCTCCCGGCGCGGATCGAACTCGTCGGCGGTGGGGCCGTGCCGCTGCGGGTCGCGGCCCGCGGCGGCGTAGCCGGCCAGGATCGCCTCGCCCGCGGCGATGCGCACGCCGTCGATCTCGATGTCGGACACCGCGTACCGCAGCGGCAGGTGCGCCACCGGCGACTCGAATCGCAGCGTCTCCTCGACCACCTCCGGCCAGGTGACCGTGCCCTCGCGCAGGTCGTCGAGCACCTCGGGCCGGGTGAGCAGCACGGTGATGGCCTGGTCGAGGAGGTTGACGGTGGTCTCGTGACCGGCCGAGATCACCAGCAGCAGCGTGGCGATCAGCTCCTCCTCGGTGAGCTGGGCGTCGTCGCCCTCGTCGTCGCGCTGGGCGATGAGCAGGCTGGTCATGTCGTCACCGGGCTGCTCGCGGCGCAGGGCCACCAGTTCGCCGAGGATCCGGTACATCTCCATGTAGTTGGCCTGCGACTCCTCCGGGCTGAGGGTGGTGTCGAAGATGCCGTCGACGCACGTGCGCAGCCCGGGCCCGAGCGATTCCGGCACGCCCATCAGCTCGGAGATCACCTGGATGGGCAGCGGGTACGCGAAATGCTCACGCAGATCCACGGTTTCGCCCGCGGGCACCTCGTCGAGGGCATCGAGCAGCTCCGCGGTGATCCGCTCCACCTGCGCGCGCATGGCCTCGGTCCGCCGCGCGGTGAACGCGGGCGCCACCAGCCGGCGCAATCGGCGATGGTCGGGGCCGTAGGCGGTGAACATGTTGGGCACCGCCACCCACAGGTACAGCGGCCAGTCGGCGGGGATCTCGCCCGCGACGAACGGCGGCCAGTGCTGCGCGGCGTCCTTGGACACCCGCGGGTCGATGAGCAGCTTCTCCAGCAGGGCCGCGTCGGTGACCGACCACGCCTGGACCCCGCCCGGCAGCTCGATGAGGGTGGCGCGCCCGCGCTCGCGCAGCAGTACGTTCTCGCCTTGGATGTCGTTTCCCGTCGGATCGATTACCCACCGATTCGTCACCGATTCCACCATGAAGCCTCTCGATCACCGGTGTTCCGTGGACCCGTGCGCAGCGGCCGCAGCGAAACATGTTGCTGGACTAGACCTTCCGGTCCGTTAAGGGATGCTACCGCTCCGCCCGTGGCCCTGCAGCGCCTCGAGCGGAACGGTCCGAATCGGCTGTCCAGGTGCCGCTCAGCGCAGCGTGACGGTGGTGGGCAGGGACGCGAAACCCCGGTTGTTGGAGGAGTGGATGCGCACCGAACGCTCGGTGTCGACCTCGAAATCGGCGACGGCGGAGACGATCTCCTCCAGCGCCACCCGCAGCTCGAGCTGGGCCAGATTCGCGCCGAGGCAGTGGTGTCTGCCCGAGCCGAAGGCCAGCGAGGCGCCCGTGTCGCGGTCGAGATCGAAGGTGTCGGGATCGGGGAATACCGTCTCGTCGCGGTGCGCGGACCCGGTCAGCAGGAGGATGCGCGCACCGGCGGGGATCGCGACCCCGTGCAGGTCCAACGCGACGGTCGTGGTGCGCAGTTGGGACTGGGTGGCCGGGTCGTAGCGCATGGACTCGGCGATCCAGTCGTCGATGCGGCCCGCGAAGGCCGCGCGGCGCTGGTCGGGGTGCGCCGCGGCGGCCGCCCAGGCATTGCCCAGGGTCAGCATCACCGTCTCGATGCCCGCGCCGACGAGCAGGATGAGCACACCGACGATCTCCTCGGGGCTGAGCCGGTCGTCGCCGTCGGCGGCGTCGAGCAGCCCGGAGAGCAGGTCGCCGGTGCGCTCCTGGCTGCGCGCGATCGTCAGTTCGGTGTAGTAGCCGACCAGCGCGCCGATCGCCTGCATGGCCTCCGGGCGCAGATCGGTCGACTCGGCGTCGGTGTACATGATCTCCATGCCCAGCTTGCGCACCAGATCCCGATCGGTCTCGGGGACCCCGACCAGTTCGGAGATCACCTCGGTGGGGAACGGCCCGGCGAACTCGGCCATCAGGTCGAAGCTGCCCTTGGCCAGGGCGGGGGCGAGGGTGCGCCGGGCGATCTCGCGTAGTCGCGGCTCGAGCGCCTGCACCCGGCGCTGGGTGAACGCGCGGACGACCAGTTCGCGCATCCGGGTGTGCTTGGGCGGGTCCATCGCCACGAAGGAGAACAGCTTCTCGGCCTGCGGGCCCCAGAACGCGGGCTCCATGCGCAGGCCGTTGGCGCTGGAGAAGCGCTCGGAGTCGCGCAGGGCGGCGCGGACATCGGCGTGGCGGGAGAACGCCCAGAAGTCGTCGGCCTCGTTACGGTAGACGGGGGCCTCGGTACGCAACCTGGCATAGTACGGGTAGGGATCGGCGTGGACGTCGAAATCAAAGGGGCTGAACTGCAGGGGCATGGTCGTGCCTTCTCGAGTCGGGCTGATCCCGACGACGGTAGTCGAGCGAAAGGAAGGGCGCCGTGGACTTCGAATCCGCCGCCGACCGGGTGGATGTCACCAAACCCCACCCGGCCCGCCGGTACGACTACTGGCTCGGCGGCACCGCCAATTTCGAGGCCGACCGCAAGTCCGCCGACGCGGTGGCCAAAGCCTTCCCATCGATCCATTTCGCCGTGCTGGAGAACCGCCGCTTCCTGCGCCGCGCCGTCGACCACCTCGCGCGGGCCGAGGGGGTGCGTCAGTTCCTCGACATCGGCACCGGCCTGCCCACCGAGGGCAATGTGCACGAACTGGCCCAGGCGATCGCGCCGGCGGCGCGCATCGTCTACGTCGACAACGATCCGATCGTGCTCTACCACGCGCGCGACCTGCTCGACAGCTCGCCGAGCGGCGCCACCGCCTACATCGACGCCGACCTGCGTGATCCCGCCTCGATCCTGACCCACCCCGCGCTCACCGGCACCCTGGATCTGGACCAGCCGGTCGCGCTGATGCTGTGCGCGGTGCTGCACTTCCTCACCGACGACGAGCAGGCCTACGCGGTGGTGCGGGAACTGCGCGAGGCGCTGGCGCCGGGCAGCTACCTCACGCTCACCCACGCCACCAACGATCACCTCTCCGCGGAGGACCGCGCCGAGACCGACGCGGCCAACCTGCGCAGCGGCGTACCCTTCCGGACCCGCTCGACCGCCGAGTTCGCCCGGTTCTTCGACGGGCTCGAGCTGATCGAGCCCGGCATCACCTCGGTGATCGACTGGCGTCCCACCGAATGGCGTCCGCATCCGCGCCGGGAAGCGGTCTCGATGCTCGGCGCGATGGCCAGGATCCCCTAGGCGTCGATCAGCAGGGCGAAGCGGAACCCGCAACTGGTCTCCAGCGACTCCGAGCGGCGGTCGACCTCGGGTGCGCTGCGCACATCGATGCTGAGGTCGATGTCGTCGATGTCCTCCCGGAAGCGGTCGGCCATCCAGAATTCGGTGTGCCAGGCCGTGCGCCCGGCGAGTGCGTCACCGGGCTCGGGCCGGAAGTCGGTGCGGCGCACACAGATCGGGGTGCGCCCGTCGGTGTCGGGCGCCAGGTACAGCACGACCGGGCCGTGCATGGCGGTCATCAGCTGGAGCACGTCGCCGGCGTCCTCGGTGGCCGCGACGGCGCGGTGACGGTGCTGTACTGCGGCGTGGTCGAGCATGGTGCACTCCTTGCAGATCTCTCGACGTGTGGTCGGGTTGCCCGACACTATGGGTGGGCAAGGTTGGTTCAGGGTTGGTGCGGATCGAACGTTGCGAAGTTCCGCACCGATTCCGCCGGGTCGGCTCAGTTGACCGCGGCCTCGGTCCAGGCGCGGGTGAGGATCTCCTCGACGGTCTGTTCCGGGGTCTGTTCGGAGGTGTCGAGCCAGAGTCCCAGGCGCGGTGTGTGATCGCGCAGCCCGGCGTCGAGCGCCTCGACGGTCCACTCGTCGTAGGCGGCCTTGCCCCGGGCGGCTTCCCTGGCCGCGATGACGGCGGGGCTCGGGGCGAGCACGACCACCAGCAGCGGCCGGTGCCGGACGGCCTCGGCCAGCTCGCTCAGGTGCTCGCCGAGCACGACGTCCTGGGCGACCACGGTGAAACCCTCGCGGAAGTACTCGTCACAGGCCAGTGCGGTCAGCCGGTGCCGCAGGCGCAGCTGACGGACCGCCTCGCCGGAGGGGTCTGGGGTCATGTCGGCGCGTCCGTTGATCACCATGCGCCGGAACAGGTCTCCGCGCAGATGCACCGAACGCGGCAGCCGCTCGGCCAGCAACTGGGCAATGGTGGACTTGCCCGCCGCCTGAATCCCCGTGACGAGGATGATGGCCTGCTGCATCGATGCTTTTCCTCCTACGACAACTTCCACGCGGGCATTTCGGCGTGCGAAACAACGACGCCGGACCGGCCGACCTATTCGCTCGCCGGCCTTTCGTGAGGTCCCTCACGGTAGACCAACCATACCGAGCCACTCACGCCATGCCAAAGTCGCGGAATCGCCGGGTAGCTGATTCATTGCCAGGTTCGCGTCACAGCAGATCGTCCAGGGCGTCAGACCGGGACAGCCGATAGCCGAATTTCCGAAACTCCCAGTTACACATAGTGGTCGCCAGGGTTCCTCACATCGATTCGACGCGTCGCTTCGTCACCGATCACAGGGTTACTCTTCCGTAGCGTTCGATCGCATCGGCGATCCGAATCCCCCCGAGGCACCCTTCCGACGTATTCAGGAGTTCCCGTGTCGCATTCGCGTTTCGAGTCAATCGGCGCCTATCTTCCGTCGAATATCGTGTCGACCGAGGAATTGATTTCGCGTCTGTCCGTGCCGCCGTCGTTCGATCTGGAGAAGATCACCGGGATCAAGGAGCGCCGGGTCCGCGACACCTCCCCGGAGAACCAGGAGGATTCCTTCGCGCTGGCGATCGCGGCCGCGCAGGACTGCCTGTCCCGATCCCGGTACGCCCCCGGCGAACTGGAGGTGATCATCTCCTGTTCGATCACCCGCAGCGACGAGGGCACCCGGATGTACATGGAGCCCTCCTTCGCTTCCAGCATCGCCAAGCACCTCGGCGCCGGGTCGGCCATCACCTTCGACGTCTCCAATGCCTGCGCGGGCATGCTCACCGGCACCTACCTGCTGGACCGGATGATCCGCTCGGGCGTGGTCCGCAACGGCATGGTGGTCAGCGGGGAGTCCATCACCCCGATCGCCGACACCGCCGTGAACGAGATCTCCGAGAAGTACGACCTGCAGTTCGCCTCGCTGTCGGTGGGCGACTCCGGCTGCGCGGTGATCCTCGACGAGGCCGTCGACGACGCCGACAAGATCCACTACATCGAATTGTTCACCGCCGCCGAGCATTCGCACCTGTGCCTGGGCATGCCCAGCGACAAGTCCTCGGGCGTCGCGCTCTACACCGACAACCGCAAGATGCACAACGAGGCGCGGTTCCTGCTCTGGCCGGACGCGCAGGGCGACTACCTCGCCGCCCAGGGCCGGGCCTTCGCCGACGAGGGATTCGACTACATCATCCACCACCAGTTCGGCGCGGCGGCCGTGCCGTACCTGAACGCGGTGGCCGCGCGGGAGTTCGGCGTGCCGATGCCGCCGGACCTCAATGTGATCGAGAAGTACGGAAACACCTCGACCACCTCGCATTTCATCGTGCTGCACGATCAGCTCTCCGACCAGAACATCGCGGCGGGCTCCAAGCTGCTCATGGTTCCGGCCGCCTCCGGTGTCGTCGCCGGCTTCCTGTCCACCACCATCTCCTCCCTGAAGGTCTGAGGTTCGTCATGGGCGTTCGTATCCGAACCACCGGCACCAGCACGGTCACCGACACCCACAGCGTGGTGGAACACAGCGGCAGCGCGGCACGGGAAGCCGTGCGGCGCGCCGGGATTCGCACCGACGAGGTCGGTGTGCTGATCAACACCGGCATCTTCCGCGACTCCAACACGGTCGAACCCGCCGTCTCCGCGCTGATCCAGAAGGCCGCGGGCATCGGCCTGGACTACGTCAAGAACGACGTGCGCACTTTCTCCTTCGACCTGATGAACGGTGCGGTCGGCGTGCTCAACGCCGTGCAGGTGGCGGGCTCGATCCTGACCACCGGCAGCACCGGGCACGTGCTGATCGTCGCGGGCGACACGCACCCCTCGCTGACCCGCTCGGCCGCCGACGCCGAATTCCCCTACGCCACCGCGGGTGCCGCGCTGCTGCTCGAGCACGTCGACGGGCCCGAGGGCTTCGGTCCGGTGCACACCGCGACCGCGCCGGGCACCGCCGCCGAACGGGCCTATGTCGACACCGCGACCATGGGCACGGTCGGCCGCGGCATCATGACCGTCGAGCGCGAACCCGATTTCGAGGACCGGGTCCTGGCCGTGGCCACCGAGGTGGCCCGCACCGCGCTCGCCGGTACCGACACCGCGCGCGTGGCCCTGATCGCCTCGACGCCGAGCCCGCAGTTCCCCAAGCTGCTCGCCGACGCGCTCGGCCTGGACCAGGACGCGGTGCGTGTGCCCGACCTGTCCGCCGGTGACCCGCACACCGCCACCCTGCCGCTGGCCTACGATCGCGCCGTCGCCGAGAGCTCGCTGGCCGGGTACACCCACGTGCTCTTCGTCGCCGCGGGGGCGGGCCCCTCGGCCGCGGCCACGCTCTACCGTCTGCCCGCGGAGACGGTGTGACCACCGCGACCTACTGGGAGACCATCGACGGATTCCGGCAGCTCGCCGCCACCCAGCCCGATCGCGCGGCGGTGATCTACCCGGACGGCACCACCCCGGGCGGGCTGCCGGACTACCGGCAGATCACCTACCGCGAGCTGGATCAGTGGTCCGACGCGGTCGCCGAACAGCTCCTCGCCTCGGGTGTGGGCAGCGGGACCCGCACCATCGTGCTGGTGCTGCCCAGCCCGGAGCTCTACGCGATCCTGTTCGCGCTGCTCAAGATCGGCGCGGTGCCGGTGGTGATCGATCCGGGGATGGGCGTGCGCCGGATGGTGCACTGCCTGCGGGCGGTCGAGGCGGAGGCGTTCATCGGCATTCCGCCCGCGCATGCCCTGCGGGTGCTGTTCGCCCGCAGCTTCCGGCACGTGCGGACCACGGTCACCGTCGGGCGCCGCTGGTTCTGGGGCGGGCCGACCCTGCGGTCCTGGGGTCGCAGGCCCGCCGGAGTACTGCCCGCTCGCACACCGGCGTCGGCCGACGAGCTGCTGATCATCGGGTTCACCACCGGGAGCACCGGCCCGGCCAAGGCGGTGGAGCTGACCCACGGCAATCTCGCGGCGATGGTCGAGCAGGTGCACACCGCGCGCGGCAACACCCCGCCGGAGACCTCGCTGATCACGCTGCCGCTGGTCGGCGTGCTGGATCTGCTGCTCGGTTCGCGCTGTGTGCTCCCGCCGCTGATCCCGAGCAAGGTCGGCTCGACCAATCCGGCGCACGTGGTCGACGCGATCGAGCGTTTCGAGGTGCGCACGCTGTTCGCCTCCCCCGCGCTGCTCATCCCGCTGCTCGCGCATCTGCGCGCGCGGCCGACCCCGCTGCCGTCGCTGGCGAGTGTGTTCTCCGGTGGGGCGCCGGTGCCGGACTGGTGTGTGGCGGGGCTGCGCGAGGTCCTGCGCGCCGACGCCGAGATCTACGCCGGGTACGGGTCCACCGAGGCGCTGCCGATGTCGACCATCGAGTCGCGGGAGTTGCTCGACGGCCTGGTCGAGCGGGCCCACACCGGAGACGGCACCTGCATCGGCCGACCGGCCGACCGTGTCGAGGTGCGGTTGCTCGGGATCACCGACTCCCCCGTGTCCTCCTGGGAGGGCGCCGAACAGCTCTCCGGGACACGGGAAGTCGGCGAACTGGTGGTAGCGGGTCCGAACGTGAGCACCCGCTACTACTGGCCCGCGCGGGCCAATACCGAGGGCAAGATCGCCGACGGTGACCGGATCTGGCATCGCACCGGCGATCTGGGCTGGATCGACGAGCAGGGCCGGATCTGGTTCTGCGGGCGCAAGAGTCAGCGGGTGCGCACCGCGCGCGGACCGATGTTCACCGTGCAGGTCGAGCAGGTCTTCAATGTGGTGCCCGGGGTGGCGCGGACCGCGCTGGTCGGGGTCGGCGCGCCCGGCGCGCAGCGTCCGGTGCTCTGTGTCGAGCTCGAGGACGGTGCCGATCAGGTCGCGGTGCTCACCCGATTGCGCACGCGCGCGGTCGATTTCGCGGTGACCGCGCCCGTCGCGGATTTCCTGGTGCATCCCCGTTTCCCGGTCGACATCCGGCACAACGCCAAGATCGGCCGGGAGGAACTCGCCCGCTGGGCGACCGAGAAGCTGGAGTCGGCCCGATGAAGATCCTGGTCACCGGAGCCTCCGGGTTTCTCGGCGGCAGCCTGGTGCGCGCGCTGGTCGCCGAGGGCACCCACGACGTGGCGATCCTGGTGCGGCGCACCAGCGTGCTCGACGATCTCGGCGACGCGCTGGATCGCGTGGAGGTCGTCCACGGCGACCTCACCGACGCGGCCTCGCTGGTGCGGGCCACCGCGGGCCGCGATGTCGTGGTGCACAGCGCCGCCCGCGTCGACGAACGCGGCACCCGGGCCCGGTTCTGGGCCGAGAACGTCCGCGCGACCGAACTGCTCCTCGACGCCGCCCGTCGCGGCGGGGCCACCCGGTTCGTGTTCGTCTCCAGCCCGAGCGCGCTGATGGACCGCGACGGCGGCGATCAGCACGACGTGGACGAGTCGCTGCCGTATCCGCGGCGCTACCTCAACTTCTACTCCGAGACCAAGGCCGCCGCCGAACGCGCGGTGCTGGCCGCGAACGCGCCCGGCTTCACCACCGTCGCACTGCGGCCGCGCGCGATCTGGGGTGCGGGCGATCGTTCCGGGCCGATCGTGCGGCTGCTTGGCCGCACGGCGCAGGGCAGACTGCCCGATCTGTCCTACGGGCGCACGATCGAAGCCTCGCTGTGCCACGTGGACAACATCGTGCGCGCGTGTGTGCTGGCGGCGACCGCCGAGACCCCGGGCGGCAAGGCGTATTTCGTCGCCGATGCCGAGAAGACCGATGTCTGGCGGTTCCTCGGGGAGGTGGCCGAGCGGCTGGGCTACCAGGCGCCGACCCGGCGGCCGAATCCGCGCGTGCTGGCCGCGGTGGTGACGGTCATCGAGGCGATCTGGCGCATTCCCGCCGTCACCGATCGCTGGTCGCCCCCGCTGTCGCGCTACGCCGTGGCCCTGATGACGCGCAGCGCCACCTACGACACCACCGCCGCGCGCACCGACCTCGGCTACGTCCCCGTCGTCGACCGCGACACCGGGCTGGCGGAGTTCCTGCGCTGGCTCGACACCCAGGGCGGCATCGAGACGCTCACCCGCACCCTGCGCTGACCCCGCACGACCTTCCGAAGGCATTCATGAACGCCCGCACCGTCTTCCGCCGTCCGCTCTCGACCACCGAGCGCATGTACTTCCCCATGCGCGAGCTGGCACCGCCGTTCCTCATGCAGCTCGTCGTGCCCGGTGAGGGCGATCTCGATCCCGAGCTGCTGCGGCGCGCGGTCGCCACGGCGGCCGAGGCGACACCGGGCGCGCGGTTGATGCGCCAGGGCGGCGACTGGGTCGACACCGGCATCGCCCCGGCCGTACGGGTGCTGCCCGAACATCGGCTGACGTATCCGGCGCTGGAATCCGACCCGGTGCTGACCAGCCCGATCGGCCCGACACCGGAGACGACCGTCGAGGTCCTGCTGCTCACCGGCGCGCCGACCACGCTGGTGTTCCGCGTGTTCCACGGCGTGATGGACGGCATGGGCATGGTGTTGTGGGTGCGCAATGTGCTGCGCGCGCTGCGCGGGGAAGACCCTGTCGCGCAAGGTGATCCGGTGGCCGATCAGGAGCTGGTCGACCGGATCGGCGCACCGGGCAAGCCGACGCCGATGGTGCCGCGCTATCGCAGCGCGGTCGGGCGGGGCCGGCAGCGGCGCGGGCTGCCCCGGCATCTGCTGCGGCACCGGCGCGTCGAGGTCGCCGGGCCGGGCGCGCTGGCGCGGGTCTGCGCACTGCTGGCCGCCGAGACCAAGGGCACCTCGCGGATCATGATGCCGGTCGATCTGCGCCGCCACGACCCGGCGCTGCGCTCGACGGCGAACCTGGCCCTGCCGCTGTTCCTCGACATCGCTCCCGGCCAGGACTGGACCTCGATCAAGGAACAGATCAAAACCGGTCTGGGCGAACAGCGGGAGCTGAACCAGCTGGCCAATACCAAGATCACCCTGGTACCCGACGCGGTGAACCGCGGTGTGCTGCACACCACCAACTGGCTCGGCGCGCGCACCGGCCGGAATCTGGCCTCGGCCACCGTCTCCCACATGGGCCGGTTCACCGGCGAGGAACTGGCCGTGCCGGGCTTCCGGCCGACCGGGCTGTTCGTGCTGCCCCAGCACAGTGTCGCCATGCCGCTGCTGTTCGGGCTCACCGAATTCGACGGGCACACCGAGCTCACCGTGTCGGCCCGCAACGGCGCCGGTATCGAGGCGCGGCTCGAGGCACTGCTCGACCGGATCGTGGCGATGCTGGCGAGCGAGCTGCCCGTGCCGGACGCGCGCCGGTGACCGCGCTCGCCCGGCTGGTCATCGCCCGGCCCCGCGCGGTGCTGGTGGTGGTCGCGGTGTTCATCGGGCTGTGCGCGGCCTACGGTGCCGCGGTCACCGAGCGGCTCAGTGCGGGCGGATTCGCCGATCCGCACAGTGAATCCGCGTTCGTGGACCGGCTGGTCACCGAACATCTCGGGCCGCAGAGCCCCGATGTGGTCGCCCTCTACACCGCGCCCGAAGGCAGCGGCATCGACGATCTGGGGCCTCGGGTCCGCGAGGCGGTCGACCGGATCGATCCGGCGCTGCTGGCCCGGCCGGTCGACAGCTACTGGACCTCGATCCCGCCGCGCAAGAACTTCCTGGTCTCCGAGGACCGGCGCCAGGCGGTGGCGGTGGTGTTCACCGCCGGGGACGACACCGCGCGCATCGCCGCCTATCCGTCGATCGCCGAGGCACTGCGCGTGCCCGGGGTCGAGGTGCGGATGTCGGGATACAGCGCGCTCAACACCGAGATCATCGAACGCTCCCAGCGCGATCTCATCGTGGCCGAATCGATCTCGCTGCCGCTGACCCTGCTGGTGCTGGTGCTGGTGTTCGGCGGCGTGCTGGCCGGTGCGCTGCCGGTGGTCGTCGGCATGCTCGCCGTGGCCGGTTCGCTGGGGGCGATCCGGCTGCTCACCGAGTTCACCGAGGTGACCACCTTCGCCGTCAACATCGCCTCGCTGCTGGGGCTCGGCATGGCCATCGACTACGGGCTGTTCCTGGTCAACCGGTTCCGCGAGGAGTACGCCGAGAGCGAGGACGTCCACGCCGCGATCACCCGGACCTACGCGACCGCCGGGCGCACCGTCGGTTTCTCCGCCCTGCTGCTCATGTGCGCGTTCGCGGGCACCTTCGTCTTCCCGCAGGCGGTGCTGCGTTCGCTCGGGATCGGCGCGGTCGCCGCGGTCGCGCTGGCGGCCGCCCTGTCGCTGACGGTGCTGCCCGCGCTGCTGGTGTTGTTCGGCGCCCGGATCGGGCGGGCCAGGTCCACCGCCCGCACCGAACGATTCTGGGCCGGGGTGGTCGAATCCGTCCTGCGCCGCCCTGGCACGGTCACGATCGCGGTCGGCGCGATCCTGCTGCTGCTGGCCGTCCCGCTGACCGGCAACCGGCTCAGCGAAGTCGATCAGCGTGCTCTCCCCGCGGACAGCGAGATGCGGGCCACCGCCGAAGAACTCACCACGAAGTTCCCCGCCGCGGCCAGTGGCGCGACCGTGCTGCTGCGCGGAATCGACGGCGTCGCACCGCAATCGGCGGCCGTGTCCGGCGCGCTCGCCGCAGTGGAGTCGGTCCCCGGCGTCCGCCAGGTCTTGCAAGTGGGCCGCGACGACGACTTCGTCGTGCTGCACGCCTTCCTCACCGACGCCGACCGCAGTGATGCCGCCAGCGCCACCGTGCGCGCGCTGCGGGCACTGGAACCACCCCCGGGCACCACGTTCGGCGTCGGCGGTGACACCGCCGCCACTCTCGACACCGTCGATTCCACGGTCGACCGGCTGCCGGTCATGATCGCGGTCATGGTGCTGGCCACCCTGATCCTGCTGACGACCGCGTTCCGCTCGATCATGTTGCCGCTCAAGGCCGTTGCCATGGCCTTCCTGAGCCTGGGCGCCAGTTTCGGTGTGCTGACGTGGATCTTCCTCGACGGGCACTTCGCCGGGCTGCTCGGTATCAGTCCCGGCCCGCTGCCCGCGGGCATGCTGGTGCTGATCATCGCCGTGGTCTTCGGCCTGTCCACCGACTACGAGGTCTTCCTGTTGTCGCGGATGGCCGAGGCGCACCGCGCGGGCGCCGACACCGCCACCGCGGTGCGGGTCGGGACGGTCAAGACCGCCCGGGTGATCACCGCCGCGGCGGTGCTGCTGGTGCTGGTCACCGGTGCCTTCGCGCTCTCGCCGCTCACCCCGATGCGGCTGCTCGGCATCGGCATGATCATCGCCCTGGTCCTGGACGCGACCCTGGTCCGGATGCTGCTCGTCCCGGCCCTGGTGCAGCTGATGGGTCCGGTGAACTGGTGGCTGCCGGGGCGCCGCTCAATGGCAGGCTCAGTGGCAGGCGAGGACCGACTCGAACGCGCGCAGTAGCTCGGTCGGCGCGAAGACCTCGGGTTCGGGGGCGTCGGCCCGGGAGACGAGATAGCGGACGGCGTACTGGCTCGGGCGGCCCGAAGCCTCCCGGGCGTGGGCCCGCGCGAGCACACTGGGGCACCGCGCGCATTCGATCCACGGCAGCACTGTCGTGCCGTCCTCGACGGCGGAGCGCACCTCGCTGTCGGGAACCAGGCGCACGGTGGCGGCCCGGTCGGGGTCTTTCGCGCAGGCGTCGACGCGATGATGGACCGAGAGCCGTTCGCCCCAGTGTTCGGCGAGCACCTCGATCTCGGCCAATGTCGCCTCGTCGACCGGGACCGCCAGGTCGGCGAGGCGTTCGAGCAGGAACCAGAGCCCGGCTTCCTGCTCCCCGATCTCGCGGCTGTCGCGGAAGCTCTCCGCGTCCTGCGCGGCAGGCAGCAGCTGTGCCAGCCGCTCCCACAGTCGCGCTTCCCACTCCTCGAACCGGCTCCTGTCACCCATGGGGTGCGACTGTACTGATCAGAAGCCGGCGAGGGCGGAGGCGAGGTCGTCGGTGCCGAAGGCGGCGATCGCCTGATCACGCACGTCCGGGCAGTTCTCGGTGGTCACGGTGTCGATGACCTCCCGGTTACGGGTGACCGCGGCATTGACCGCACCGTTGCGCAGCGCCCAGTTGTGCACGGTGCCGTTGAACGACACCTTCGCCACCGTGGTGCCCTGCTGCTGCCAGTTGCCGATCTCGGCCCGCATCATGTCGCAGAGCTGCGCGGCGGCCTCGGGCCCGATCTGCGGCGACTCGGCCGTGGTGGACACGGTCGGGCCCTGCGGGTCGGTGCTGGTGCCGCAGGCGAGCAGCGTCGCCCCGGCCAGTGCCGCCAGTCCCGCGACGACCACCGTGCGCGGCCGCCGATTCGTGTGGACGCTCATGACGCCACCTCGATTCAATCCCGGCCCAGGGCGTGGGCGAGCTCGCTCTTGGTCATCTTGGAGCGGCCCTCGATATTGCGGTGCTTGGCCTCTTCGTAGAGCTGGTCGCGGGTCAGCCCGCGCGGCCCCTTGCGGTGGGCGCGCTGACCGCCGCGTTTCCCCGAGGACATATCGGTGCGCGAGAGCTTGCTGGAGGTCTCGGCCTCACCGGACCTGGCGCGTTCCTTGTTCACCGTCCTGGCCGCGATCTCCTCGGCGCGATCCTCGCCGACGCCGCGGTCCCGCTGCGATTCCTTGATGTGTTCGTACTGCCGTTCGCGCTTGTCGCTCCATGCTTGCTGCGGCATGCCCACACCTCCCGATCTGGTTCGATCCGTCGTCAGGGCGGCTACCCGGTATCGCCAGGGGGAAACCGGTGGTGATCAGGCGGTGAGGTCGACCGGCCGGTCGTGCGGGGCCGGTTCGGCGAGCGCCTGCTCGCGCAGTGTGCCCAGGGTCCGGGAGAGGATCCGCGAGATCTGCATCTGGGACACACCCAGCTCCTCGGCGATCTGGCTCTGGGTCTTGGCTTCGTAGAACCGCATGATCAGCACCTGCCGCTGCTCGGCCGACAGCCCGGCGATGAGCGGGCGCACCGCCATCGCGTCCTCGGTGAGCTGGTAGCAGGGCTCGTCGGCGCCGAGGGTGTCGGTGATCGGCTGGGTGGCGTTGTCGCGGCCGTCATGGGTGATGTCGTCGATGGAGTTGGTCTGGTAGCCGTTCGCGGCGACGAGCGTGCGAGTGACCTCCACCAGGTCGACGTCGAGTTCCTCGGCCAGTTCCTGGGCGGTCGGCACCCGGCCCAGCCGCTGGGACAGTTCTTCGGTGGCGGGCCCGATCCGCAGCTGCAGCTCCTTGAGCCTGCGCGGCACGCGCACAGCCCAGGTCCGGTCCCGGAAATGCCTGCGGACCTCGCCCATGATGGTCGGGATCGCGAAGGACAGGAACGAGGAGCCGCGGGTCACGTCGTAGCGGTCGACCGCCAGCACCAGCCCTACCCGGGCGGTCTGCTCCAGATCGTCGAATTGTTCGCCGCGACCGGTGAATTTCCGCGCGATATGGTCGGCCAGCGGCAGGCAGCGGCCGATGATTTCGGCGCGGACCTCGTCGTGACCGGGGTCTTCGCGCGGTATCGTCCGCAATTTCTCGAACCACGGCTCGATATTGTCGTAACTGTCGCCGCGCGAATGGGACCGTCGCGCGGTCGGATGATCGATGGTGTTCGTTTCCCCTGTCATCGCCGGTGTGCCTCGCTTCCCGGACGGTTGATCGAACTCCTGGGTGTCTTCTTCGGGTACCCGGCAGGCCGTTCGCTAACCTTTTCGCGGATATCGGCTCAGGAAACGGCCGTACCTCGCGAACGCCGGATCCACCCGAATTCCACCGTAGCGGGAAAACCGCCGCAGGCCGAGTCGTAATCTCCGTAGTCGGTGCGCAGGGCGTCGGTCAGGGTCGCCACCACATGCCAGCCGAAGGCGTCCTCGTCGATCGATCGCGGTGCGCGGGCCACCGTGCTCACGCGGGCACCCAGCACCCCGTCACCGCCGGTGAACGCGCAATCGATCCTGGCGCCCCGCACCGCCGCCAGCACCAGCGCGGTGGTCACCTCGTCCAGTGCCAGCAGCAGGTCGGTGACCTCGTCCAGAGCGAAACCACTCACCAGCAGGATCGTCTCCGCGACCGCGTGTGCCATCGTCAGCTGGTCGAGTTCGGCGGGGACCTGGAATCCGACCGTCGACTGCCGGGGTACGGGCTCGCGTTGCCGGTCGTTCACGCTGCCTGCCTTCCCCGGTCACCGGGACATCCCCGGCGGCCGTCGTCGCTGCTCCCGCTGCGCTTACCCCAGGGGAGAGATGTCAATCGCGCGGGTTCGGACGCGGTGTCGCGGTCCACGCACGGCACGGATGCTACGGCGTGCGGCGTGCCAGGGGCGTGGATCGGGTCCTAGGGTGGGGTGATGAGCCGTCACGTCCAGATCACGTTCGACGCCCACGATCCCCGCGCCCTGTCCCGCTTCTGGGCGGCGGCGCTCGGGTACGTCCACCCGGCCCCGCCGGGAGTGGAACTGCCCGAAGGCGCCGATCCCCTGGCCGCCTGGGACGAATTCCTCACCCGCCTCGGAATCCCCGAAGATCAACACAATTCCAATTCCGCGATCGAGGACCCCGACGGGCAGGGACCGCGCGTTTTCTTCCAGCAGGTGCCCGAGGACAAGATCGCGAAGAATCGCGTCCACCTCGATATCCGCGCCGCTCCCGGAGCCACCGGCGCCGACCGGATGGCGGCCCTGGAATCCGAATGCGAACGCCTGGTCGCCCTGGGCGCGACACGAGTCCGCCGATTCGAACCGGCACCGCCCATGAGCGCCGGATTCCTGGTGATGGCCGACCCGGAAGGTAACGAATTCTGCCTGGATTGAGACCGGGAGCCTTTCGTCGACCGCATTAGACTGACGGCCATGACGGAGCAGCGAAAACTCATCAGGAAGATTGCGCCCGTGATTCTCGCCGTGACCGCCGCGGCCCTGGTCGGCGCCTGCGGCAGTGACGACGACAACGACGCCGCCGCGACGTCGACCTCGGTCGCCGCCACGACGACGGACTCGATGACCACCACCGCCCCGACGGCGACGACCTCGGGCTCGACCGCCACATCCGTACAGCCGGGAACACCCGCGGCCGTCCTGTCCGCCACCGCGTGGGAGACCACCTCGGCGACCGACGCCGCGGGCACCGAGGTGCCCCTCGACGACGACGCCGTCGAGAACTACGTCGGCTACGCCTATTACGAGCCCGACGGCACCTTCACCATGTACACCCTCGAGGACGCCCCGAAGATGCAGGGTGACTGGATCGTCTCCGCCGACGGCAAGACCCGCACGCTCGTCGCGAAGAACGACGCGGGCGAGGAACAGTCCCGTCGCGAGGTCGACATCGTGACCCTGACCGGCGAGGAATTCACCTACCGGGTCTACCCGAACCCGGACGACACGACGGTCTACTACGACATCGTGCACACCCCGACCACCCACCAGAAGCCCGCCAACTGATCAACCGGTGCTGCCAGGCTATTTCCCGTCGATCGAGCTGAACGCAACGGTTGACACCGTCGCCTCGCCACCGCCGACCAGGCGTGATCGCGCCCGGCCGCTCCCCCGAAACCGCTGTCGCCGTGTGCCGATGACAGCGCGGTGTTGCACAGGAGACCATTCACCGCAGCACAGAAACGGCACACGATGGCACCGAATCCCCTGCATCTGGGTGTGGCGCTCGACGGGGCGGGCTGGCACCCGGCCGCCTGGCGCGCCCCGCACTCGCGCCCCACCGAATTGTTCAGCGCCGCCTACTGGACCGACCTGGTCACCACCGCCCAGCGCGGCCTGCTCGACTTCGTCACCATCGAGGACAGCCTGCGCGTCCCCGGTGACGCGCACACGCCCACCGCCGACGCCGTCGACCGGGTGCGGGCACGTCTGGACGCCCACCTGATCGCCGCCCGGCTCGCGCCGGTGACCCAGCACATCGGCCTGATCCCGACAGTGACGACCACCCACACCGAACCGTTCCACGTCGCCACCGCGCTGGCCACGCTCGACTACACCTCGCGGGGCCGGGCGGGCTGGCAGGCCAGGGTGTCGGCCACCGCGGAGGAGGCCGCGCACTTCGGCCGGCGCGAGATCACCGATCCGAGTCCCGCCGAGATCGCCGAGGTGCTCGCCACCGGCACGGTCCCGCCGCGGGTGCGGGAGCTGTTCGGGGAGGCCACCGACGTGGTCGAGGTGGTGCGGCGGCTGTGGGACAGCTGGGAGGACGACGCGGAGATCCGCGACGTGGCCACCCGGCGGTTCATCGACCGCGACAAGCTGCACTACGTCGATTTCGAGGGCAGTCACTTCTCGGTGCGCGGCCCGTCGATCACCCCGCGGCCACCGCAGGGCCAGCCCGTCGTGACCGCGCTGGCGCACGCGCCGCTGGTCTACGAATTCGCCGCCGCCGGTGCGGATCTGGTGTTCGTCACACCGACACGCGCGGACGGGCCCGCGCCGATTCTGGAGCAGATCGCCACCGCGAGCGCGGCGCGGACCGGGGAACCGCTGCGTGTCTACGCCGACCTGGTGGTCTTCCTCGACACCGAGGAGAGCACCGGCCGGCAACGCCTGGATCGGCTCGACGAGCTCGCCGGTGCCGAATTCAGCTCCGACGCCGCGGTTTTCGCGGGCAGCGCCGAGGATCTGGCCGACCTGCTCGCCGAGTGGGGCGCGCACGGCGTCGACGGGTTCCGGCTGCGTCCCGGCGTCGCGGTCGACGACCTGCCCGCGATCGCCGATCGCCTGGTTCCCGTTCTGCAGAGCCGCGGACTGTTCCGCACCGGCTATCCCGACGGCTCCCTGCGCGAGCTGCTCGGCCTGCCCGCCACCGTTCCCAACCGCTACGCGACAGTGTGAGGTCCGTCGATGAGCAATACACCCCGTAAGCAGGTCATCCTGGGCGCCTACCTCGGCGGCGTCAACCACCACACCGCCTGGTGGCATCCCGAGGCGGGCAGCCAGATCGATTTCAGTACCTTCGAGCACACCGCCCGCACCGCCGAACGCGGCAAGTTCGACTTCTTCTTCCTCGCCGAGGGACTCATCCCGCGCGAACGCGCCGGACAGATCTTCGACCAGGACATCATCGGCAGGCCCGACACCTTCGGGGTGCTGGCCGCCATCGCCGCGGTCACCGAGCATCTGGGCCTGGCGGGCACCATCAACGCCACGTTCAACGAGCCCTACGAGCTGGCCCGTCAGTTCGCCAGTCTGGATCACCTCTCCGGCGGCCGGGCCGCCTGGAATGTGGTGACCTCCTTCGACGCGTTCACCGGGCAGAACTTCCGTCGCGGCGGGTTCCTCGACCCCGCCGACCGCTATGTGCGGGCCGAGGAGACGTTGAATGCCGTACGGGCCCTGTGGGATTCGTGGAATGCCGAGGACATCGTCGCCGACAAGGACAGCGGGCGGTTCCTGGCCCGTCCCGACGCGGGCGAGTTCGCTTTCCGTGGGCAGCAGTTCGACATCGCGGGCCGGTTCACCGTTCCGCGCAGCCCGCAGGGCAGGCCGGTGATCCTGCAGGCCGGTGTCTCCCCGCAGGGCCGCGATTTCGCCGCCGCCAACGCCGACGCCATCTTCTCGCCCTACGGCAAGCTCCCCGAGGCGGCCGAGTTCTACCGCGACATCAAGGCGCGCGCGGTGGCGGCGGGCCGCTCGGCCGACGACATCAAGATCCTGCCGTCGGCGAGTTTCGTGCTCGGCGACACCGAGGCCGAGGCGATCGAGAAGTATCACGCGATCCGCGACGAACAGGTCACCGGCCAGACGGCCCTGATCCTGCTCGAGCAGATCTGGAACCGCGACCTGTCCGGTTACGACCCCGAGGGCCCGATCCCCGACATCGAGCCCGATCCCGACGGCCCGCCGATCATCCAGGGGCGCGCCTTCCTGCATCAGGACCGCTTCGCCACCGTGCGCACGCTGCGCGAGGTGTCCGAGGCGAAGAAGCTGACGCTGCGCGAGACCGTGATCGACCAGTTCGAACGCGGCCCGATCGTCGGCACCCCGGCCCAGGTCGCGGAGAAGATCGATTCCTTCGTCCAGCAGGACGGTTCCGACGGTTTCATCCTCGGCTCCCACCTGGTCCCCACCGGCCTCGACGAATTCGTCGACCGCGTGGTCCCCCTCCTCCAGGACCGCGGTGCCCTGCGCACCGACTACACCGGCACCACCCTGCGCGACAACCTCGGCCTCCCCGCAGCCCGCCCCTCCACCGTCCCCGCCTGAACCCCCGCGGTGGGCATCCCCCCGATGCCCACCGCACCCCCTACCTCCACCACCACCGACGGCGGCGCTCCTGTGACAGCGACTCGACGACGATCCCCCCGAGCCGCGCCTCCCGCATACTCACGGGCTGCCCGTCGAGGAAACATCTCTCGCTCTGCGTGACCTCCACACACTCCTCCCGCGCCGACCCGCCGCCGTCCGAACCGTCGAGCGTGTCCGTGAAGTAGGCGATCATCCCGCCGCTGAGGCCGGTATTGAAACCGGTGACCAGCCGACCGGCCCGATCAGTGGTCCGGCTCCGGCACCGATCACACACCGCCCGGGGATAGCTCGCCTCGTAGACCGCCGGGCACTCACAGTGCGGGCACGGTTGCGTGTACCGCCGCCGAGCCACCGGTCCCCGCATCAGAAAGTCGTTGTGGGCCAGGATATTACGCCCGGAATGCGCGGGATTGCGGTGGCGCCGGAAGCCGATGAGGAGGAACTCGGCGTAATCGGCCGTCGCGGCATCGACCCGGCCCCGTTCCGGCAGTTCCGCGATACGCGACAGTCCGGCGTCGTAGGCCGCGATCGCCAGCCGGTGCGCCGGGGAGAGCTCGCGGTCGGGAATGTGCCGGTTGACATGCTCGGCGCGGGCCAGGTGCTCGGCGATCACCGTGTCGATGGTGCGCCCGGCCGCCGAAAGCAATCCGCTCCCGTAGCCGGCCGTGCTCACCAGGACGTAACCGTCGAGATCGCCGGAGTCGGTCTCGATCGTGTTCAGGAAGGCGAATCCTCGTCCGTGACGGGCATTCTCGAGGCTTTTGTGTGGGTAGGCGACCAGTGAGTCGGGGTTCTTGGTCAGGTCGCGGGCGATGCGGAGGGCCTCCTCGCAGCTCGACAGGGAGCTCACATCGTGCTGCTTCATGGGCGCCAGCTTATCGAGCCGGTGGGGGCGGGGTCAGTCGTGTGGGAGGCGTTGCAGGACGATCAGGGGGGTGCGGTAGTGCTCGCGGACGGTGCCGCCGAGGTGGTCGACCGTGCGGGCGGCTTCGTCGACTTCGATCGGGGTCCAGTCGCTGAATGTGGTGAGCAGGTCGCGGATCTGGGGGGATCGGAGGTCGATCGACCAAGGGAATTCGGCGACGTGGACCGCGTGGAAGTGGCCGGTGTGGGTGAGGGTGCGGGCCCAGGCGGCGGTGTCGGATTCGGTGGGGGCGGGCCGGGGTGAGCGTGGGCCGCGGCGGGCGGTGATGGCGGCGATGTGGCGGCGGAAGGGGGTGGGTGGGATCGTCGGGTCGTCGAAAATGGTGCGCCACACGGCGAAATGGCCGTCGGGGATCAGGGCGCGGTGCACTCTCGGGAGGACTGTGTCGAGGTCGAACCAGTGCACGGCCGTCGCCGCGACGGCCAGGTCGAACGCCGCCGGGCGTAATGGGGCCGTCTCGGCGGTGGCCACGTGGACGGTGACCGTGGGCAGGCGTTGCCGGAGCCGGTGGGCCAGGGTGGCGCCGGGTTCGACGGCGGTGACCGTCGCGCCCGCGCGTACGAGCGGTTCGGTCGCCAGTCCGGTGCCCGCGCCGAGGTCGACCGCGCGGATGCCGTCGCGGAGGATGCCGAGTTCCCGCAGCCGCGTCCAGAGTTCGACGGGGTAGGGCGGGCGCGCGCGGTCGTATACCTCGGCGTGCGTGTCGAAATGGCGCGGGCCGGGCATCGGGACCTTCCGGGGGTGCCGGCACGGTCACCGGTTGGGGGTATCAGGCGGCTTCGTCGGCGAGCGCGGGCTTCCAGCCCAGTTCGGGGGCGATCAGGGTGGCGGTGTCGTGCAGGATCTGCTCGTAGTCGGCACGGTCGAATTCGTAGGGCAGTTCCAGGCGCAGCTCGCTGGTGTGGGCCAGCACCGGGTCGGCGTGCAGCTGTTCGAGGATCTCCTCGGCGGTGCCGACGACATCGCGGGCGAACAGCACCCGACGCTCGCCCTGGGGGCTGAGCGTGCGGTCGTGGCGCTCGGCGGCGTAGGCGCGGTAACGCTCACGGGTGGCCCGGTCGGCGCTGTCGAACGGCACGATCACCCGGCCGATGGCGACCCGGGCGGGGCGGGACGCGTCGATCCGGCGGCGGTAGTCCTCGATCAGCGAGAGCTGGGCGGTGCCGAAATCGTCACTGGGGGTGCCGTGCAGGATATTGCCGCTGAGCAGGTTCAGCCCGTTGTCCGCGGCCCAGCGCACCGAGCGCACGCTCGCCCCGCCGTACCAGACGCGGTCGGCCAGGCCGGGACTGTGCGGTTGCAGCCGGGGACGCTGGACATTGCCCGGCGAGTGGATGACGGTGTCGGCGTCGCCGAGGTAGTCACCGCGCAGATTCTCGATCAGCCGGGCGACCCGCCCATAGGACAGGTCGAAATCGCGCCAGTCGCCGTCGAAGACCAGGTGCCCGATCAGGTCGGCGTGCGGGGGGACGCCCGCGCTGAATCCGGGCTGCAACCGGCCCCGCGAGAGCACATCGGCCAGCGACAGGTCCTCGGCCAGCCGGAACGGGCTCTCGTAGCCGATCGGGATGACCGCGGTGCCCAGCTCGACGCGGCGGGTGCGCTGGGCCGCGGCGGCCAGGAACACCGCCGCCGACCCGACCCCGTGCTCGAGGTGCCGCTGCCGGATCCAGGCCCCGTCGAAGCCGATCCGCTCGCCGAACTCGAACAGCCGCAGCGTGTCCTCCAGCCCGCTGTACGGGTCTTCGTCCAGATAGTTGCCCGGCGTCAGGAACGCCAGACTGCTGATCCGCGGAGTGCTCATGCCCGCCGTCCCCGTACTGCCCGCATCGCCATGACTCGATGGAACCCGAGTCGCGGGCCGACGGCCAGAATTGCGCTCAGCCCGATCGGGAGTCGGCTAGTGTCCGAGCGGATTCGGCTGAAAGGATTCCGGTGTCCCTGTCCCGTCGACGATTGATCACCGCGGCCGCCGCGGGCGGTGCGCTCGCCGCGCTCGGCATGCCCCACGCCCGCGCCGCCGAACCGGTGCTGGGCGCGGGCGACGCCCGCTATCTGCCGCTGACCCTGCGCGGCTACAACCGCCGCTTCCAGGCCCGGCCGGACCGGATCTACGTGCCGGGCACCACCGAGGAGGTCCGCGCGGCGGTCGCCCGCGCGGTCGCGGAGAACTCCACCCTCGCCGTGCGCTCGGGCGGACACTGCTTCGACGGCTTCGTCGACAGTGCCGAGACCCGCTCGCTCATCGACCTCGGCGAGCTCACCGCCGTGCACTGGGACGAGCAGCACCGCGCCGTCTCCGTCGGCGCGGGAGCCGATCTGGGCAGCGTCTACGACGCGCTGTACAGCCGGTGGGGGGTGACGGTGCCGGGTGGTATCTGCCTGGGTGTCGGGATGGGCGGGCACGTCACCGGAGGCGGCTACGGTCCGCTGTCGCGGAAATTCGGGCTGGTCGCCGATCACCTGGCCGGGGTGGAGGTCGTCACCGTCGACGCCGGCGGCTCGGCGCGCACGGTGACCGCCATGAAGGACGGACCCGAGCACGACCTGTGGTGGGCCCACACCGGTGGCGGCGGCGGCAATTTCGGTGTGGTGACGCGATTCCTGCTGCGCTCTCCCGATGCCGACGGCACCGATCCCACCCGCGCGCTGCCCACCCCGCCGCGCCGGATGCTCAATGCCCGGCTGATCCTGCCGGTCGCCACCGAGGACTCCTTCGTGCGGTTCCTGAGCAACTATCTCGGCTTCTTCGCCCGGCACAGCGCGCCCGGTGACGAGTTCGCCGGCCTGTACGCGCCACTGATGTTCCGGACCACGGGCACCGCCGCGGCCGAGATGCTGATCCTGCTCGACGCCGACAGTCCCGACGCCCGGGCGCGTTTCGACGCGTTCGTGGCGGCGGTGTGTGACGGGGTGGCGCCCGGTGCGATCGTCCTGCCGGTCACCGAGCTGCCCTACCAGGACACCGTGCGCCAGGTGTACTACACGAAGGGCGCGAACTCCACACGCGTGAAGGTGAAAGCCGCCTACCTGCGCAACCCCTACACCCCCGACCAGCTGCGGATCTTCTACCGCTATCTCACCGATCCGGCGTTCCTCGGTGAATCCCAGCTGGAATTCCTGCCCTTCGGCGGCGCGATCAATGCCGTCAGCGCCGACGCGACGGCCATGCCCGCGCGGGATTCGTTCATGAAGATGCTCATCCACGCCTCGTGGCGGCTGCCCACCGACGACGAGCGCTACCTGCGCTGGGCACGCGAGATGTATCGCGAGGTGCACGCGGGCACCGGTGGCGTGCCCGTGCCCGGTGAGAACTACGGCGGCAGCTACATCAACTATCCGGACCCCGACCTGGCCGACCCGGCATGGAACACCTCCGGATTACCTTGGCACGCCTTCTACTACGGCGAGAACTATCCGCGGCTGCGGCAGGTCAAGGCGACGTGGGATCCGCGCGACACCTTCCGCCACCAGCTCTCCATCGGCACCTGACGACGCTCAGGTGAGCGCGAGCACGCGGCACGGTCCCCCGGTGCCGCCCGCGTGTTTGGGCGCGCCGACCACGACGGTCGCGCCGCTGGGCGGCACCGAGCCGAGGGCGGCCAGCATCTCCACGCCATAGCAGCCCGCGCCGAGCAGGGCGGTGTGGGCGCCGTAGTCGGGGTCGGCGCCGCAGTCCAGGCTGAGGGTGTCGACGCCCGCGCCGACGATGCCGCACTGGGTCACCAGGTATTCGGCGGCCTCACCGGAGAATCCGGGGGCGTGCGGGCGGCCCCGGCCGTCGAGATTGAGGAAGGTCGCCGGGTCGGTGAGGCGATGCTCCCAGCCGGAATACAGGGCGACGAAGGCACGCTCGGGGATCTCGCCGTGGGCCGCGCGCCAGCGGTCGATGTCGGCGACGGTGGCCACCGCGTCGGCGTCGTCCGCGGCTCTGGCGCTGATGTCGAGGACGACCAACGGGGCCACCAGGTCGGCGGCGGCCAGCGCCTCGGTGGTGGCAGCGCCCGGAATCCGGTGTGCCGGGGCGTCGAGGTGGGTGCCGGTGTGCTCCCAGTAGCCCAGCGCCAGCTGACCGAAGCCGCCGGAGGCGTGCCAGGCCACGGGGACAATGGTGATCGGCGGATTACCCGGCCAGACCGGGAGTTGCGGTGTCAGGGTGTAGGTCAGGTCGACGACACCGCCGGCGCGGGGTGTGGCCGCGGCGGGCGCGGGCACCACCGCGGCGGCCGCGGCCAGCCCCGCCAGCCCGAACAGGGCACGGCGGTTCGGGCGCGGCGCGGCCTCGCGGACGTGACGGACGATCTCCGGGGCGCACATCGGCTCAAGATAGCCGAGCCGGCCGCTGTTCAGTCCTCGTTCCGCAGCACGCGGCGCAGCCGTTCGGTGTCGGCGGCCGTCCAGCCCGGGGGTTCCAGGATCGCGGCCCAGGCGTCGGCGATCGCGGCGTGGAAGGTGTGGCCGTGACCGTCGGGGACATCGGTGGAGACGGCCATGTCGGCCGAGACCTGCAGGAAGGTCACCACCGGAATCCAGCGGGTGCCCGCGAGCACGTCGGGCCCGCGTGGTTCGCGCAGCCAGTCGGGTTCCTGGAACAGCAGCTGCGGTGTCCACCAGGTGATCGGGTCGGAAGCGTGCTGCAGGTAGACCACCCGCGGGGCGGGCCACGGCCGGGCCGGGCGGGCCAGATCGGCTGCGCCCGCGGCGAATCGGACCGTCTGGCCGTCGCGGTAGATCGGCAGCCACTGCGGGGAGCCGGGGTCGCGGCGGGCGGTGGCGTCGCGCCACACCGGGTTGGTGGCGGTGGGGCCGACGAACAGGACGCCGTCGGTCCGCGCGGCCATATCCTGGATTCCGGAGAAGGCGGCCTCGCCACCGAAGGAGCCGAGGCTCTCCCCGAAGACGACCAGTTTCGGGCGCCGGTCCGGCGGGAGGGTGTCCCACTCGGCGTGCACCGCCTCGAACAGGGCCTGGCCCGCCTGTTTGGCCCGTTCCTGGTCGACCAGGAACGACAGCCAGCTCGGCAGATACGAGTACTGCATACTCACCAGGGCACTGTCGCCGTTGGCGAGATATTCGATGCCCGAGGCGGTCGATTCGTTGATCCATCCGGTGCCGGTGGCGGTCGCCACGCCGAGCACGGACCGTTCGAAGGCGCCGGTGCGCCGCAGTTCGGCCACCGCGAGATCGGCTTCGGCCCGGACGTTCCCGGCCGAGTCCAGACCGGTGTAGACACGGATCGGTTCGCGGGCGGGCGTTCCGCTGAAGGCGGTGAGTTCGGCCGCGGTCGGCCCGTTGGCGACGAAGATACGGCCCTGCCTGCCCAGCGATTCCCAGCTCACCAGCGAGCCCGGACCCCCGGACCGATCGCGGGACTCCGGTTGCGGGGTGTCCGCGGAGATCTCCTCGTTCACGGCCTTGAACGTGTTGTTGAGCGCCGCCATGGCGACCTCGGCGACCACGCCGTTCAGCAGCGCGATGGCGAGCGCGACGACCGCGATGCCGGCCAGCAGCGCGGCCACCCGCGGCGGCAACACCCGCGACAGCAGCTTGCCGAGGCCACGTGCCGCCGCCCGGCACACCCGCGCCACCACCAGCAGCACCAGGAAGACGACGGCGGCGATGGCCGCCAGGATCGGATAGGCGTGCCAGGGCAGATCGGACACACCCATGAGTGTGCGCAGTTCGTTCTGCCATCCGGCGTACCAGAAGAGCACGCCCACGGTGGCGGCGCAGGCGAGAATGCCCAGCCCCCAGCGCACGATCCGCGGCGGGCCGGGGAGCGGGCGTTGCAGCAGCCAGCCGATCAGCGCGGCCACGGCGACCCCCAGCCCGTATCCGACCGCCGCCGCGGCACCGGACACCAGTCCCTGGAACAGCGGTCCGCGTGGCAGCAGCGAGGGTGTCAGCGACAGCCAGACCAGCACTACCGCACCCACCGCCCCGCCGAAACCGGCACCACTGCCCCGGGCCGCGACCGCGCGCGCCGCGTGGTGTTCGCGGGCCGTTTCGTCCTCGACGCTCCCGGTTGTCATGAGCCGCAGCCGTTTTCCCGCACGGCGGGCACCGCGGCGAAGCCTGGCGAATCCGATCGTCTCGATATTCTTGCGGCGCGGCGCATTTCTGCACTATACGGCCATGAAACACCGGATATTCGGATTCGCGTCGTCCGGGTTTTCCGCGTCGTAGACAGCTGTCATCGACGCTTCGCGGAGCCGAACAGTTCCGCCGGACCTAGCAGCAGTTCGGGTCCAGCACCGCGCACAGCGCGGCGAGCGCGTCACGGCGCGCCCGATGCACGGTGTTCATCCCCCGCCGTTCGGAACTCACCAGCCCCGCCTTGCGGAGCTGCCCGAGGTGATGCGACACCGTGGATTCCGCCAGCCCGACCGCGGCGGCCAGCTCCCCACCGTTGCGCTCGCCACCGGGAGTGGTCAGCAGCAGCGAGATCAGCTTCACCCGCACGGGATCGGCGATCGCCTTGAGCCGCAGCGCCACCGCCAGGGCGGCGTCGTCGTCCACCGGTTCCGCCGCCACCGGCGCGCAGCAGACCGGCGCGGACATGTCGATCACGGGAAGCGCCTTGGGCATGGCAGCCACCCTACGCGCGGTATTGACATACGTCGAAAAGGTGGCGCAGACTCGACCCGCAAGTTCTTCGACATATGTCTCACAAGTGGAGGTTCGATCATGTCCCGCATCCAGCTCGCCCTCAATGTCGACGACCTCGACACCGCCGTGCAGTTCTACTCGACCCTGTTCGCCACCGCACCGGCCAAGTACAAGCCCGGCTACGCCAACTTCGCCATCACCGAACCCCCGCTGAAGCTCGTACTGATCGAGAACACCGGGCAGGGCGGGTCGATCAACCATCTCGGGGTCGAGGTGGATTCCTCCGAGCAGGTCCACGGCGAGATCGCCCGGCTGTCGGAGGCGGGCCTGTTCACCGAGGAGCAGATCGCGACCACGTGTTGCTTCGCCACCCAGGACAAGGTGTGGGTGACCGGGCCCGGCGGCGAGCGGTGGGAGGTCTACACAGTGCTGGCCGACAGCGAAACCTTCGGCACCGCACCCGAACTCCCACGCGCCGCGACCGAATCGGCCGGTGTGTGCTGCGGCACCACCGCCGAAGCGGACGCGGAGAACGCGTGCTGCGGGACCGAGGCCAAGGCAACGGCGGTGGCCTCCGGCGCAAGCTGCTGCGGCTGAGCGAACCCCGTCCGTCGGCGAGTTCACGCGGTGTTCGTTTGCTTTCTCGATTCGATATCCGTCAATATCGATGGATGTCGAATCGAGAGTTGCCGCTGAGTGTGGCCGCACCCGAATGCGCGGCCACACCACGCACGCGTCCCCCGATGAGCGGCGAGACCGCGGTCGAGCTGGCGGGGCTGTTCAAGGCGCTGGCCGACCCGGTCCGGCTTCGATTGCTCTCCTCGATCGCTTCACGGGCCGACGGGGAGGCGTGCGTGTGCGACCTTTCGGCCGGAATCGAGGTGAGTCAGCCGACGATCTCGCACCATCTCAAGGTGCTGCGCGAGGCCGGCCTGCTGACCAGCGAACGCCGCGCGTCGTGGGTGTACTACCGGGTCGTGCCGCACGCGCTGGCGCGGCTGTCGGAGGTACTCGCGGTCGAGGCCGGGACCGCGGTGACCGCGTGAGCGACACCGTCGAAGCCCCGTCGGTGGTCGGCGGGCTCTCGACGCCGGACCGCTTCCTGCCGGTCTGGATCGGGGTCGCGATGGCAGCGGGCCTGCTGCTCGGGCGGGCGATTCCCGGCCTGGGCGACGCGCTCGGCGCCGTCGAACTCGACGGCATCTCGCTGCCGATCGCCCTCGGTCTGCTGATCATGATGTACCCGGTGCTGGCCAAGGTCCGCTACGACCAGCTCGGTACCGTCACCGGTGATCGCCGGTTGCTGCTCGGTTCACTGGTGCTGAACTGGGTTCTCGGTCCGGCGCTGATGTTCGCGCTGGCCTGGCTGTTGCTGCCCGACCTGCCCGAGTACCGGACCGGGCTGATCATCGTCGGCCTGGCCCGCTGTATCGCCATGGTCGTCATCTGGAACGACCTCGCCCGCGGCGACCGTGAGGCCGCCGCCGTCCTGGTGGCGCTGAATTCGCTGTTCCAAGTGGTCATGTTCGCCGCTCTCGGCTGGTTCTACCTCACGGCACTGCCCGGCCTGCTCGGCCTGGAACAGACCACCATCGACACCTCGCCCGGCCAGATCGCGCGATCGGTGCTGATCTTCCTCGGGATTCCGCTGCTGGCCGGATTCCTCACCCGCCGCGCCGGCGAGCGCGCCAGGGGCCGCGATTGGTACGAATCGCGGTTCCTGCCGCGCATCGGCCCGCTGGCCCTCTACGGGCTGCTGTTCACGATCGTGATCCTGTTCGCGCTGCAGGGTGAGCAGATCACCGCGCGGCCGTGGGACGTCGCCCGGATCGCGGTACCGTTGCTCGCCTACTTCGCGATCATGTGGGGCGGCGGATACGTTCTCGGCGCCGCGCTGGGACTCGGCTACGCGCGCACCGTCACCCTGGCGTTCACCGCCGCGGGCAACAATTTCGAACTCGCCATCGCCGTCGCGATCGCCACCTACGGCGTCACCTCCGGTCAGGCACTGGCCGGGGTGGTGGGTCCGCTCATCGAGGTCCCGGTGCTGGTCGCGCTGGTCTACGTCGCACTCGCGCTGCGCGAACGATTTCCGACGACCGAAAGGCCCAGCGCCCCATGACATCCACGCCCAGCGTCCTGTTCGTCTGCGTACACAATGCCGGACGCTCCCAGATGGCCGCCGGATTCCTCACCCATTTGGCAGGCGACGCCGTCGAGGTCCGTTCCGCGGGCAACGCACCGGCCGACACCGTCAACCCGGCAGCGGTGGCCGCGATGGCCGAGCTCGGGATCGATATCGCCGGACAGCGGCCGAAGATCCTGACCTCCGACGCGGTCGAGACCTCCGATGTCGTCATCACCATGGGCTGCGGGGACACCTGCCCGTTCTTTCCCGGCGTCAGCTACCGCGACTGGGTGCTCGACGATCCTGCCGGGCAGGGCATCGACGCGGTCCGTCCGATTCGGGACCGGATCAGGATCCTGGTCGAAGACCTGATCGACGAATTGGTACCGGCCGTGCGCTGATCGGGAATCCGGTGGGCCCACCGGCGCGGCCGCATTGCTGCACTGCCGCGCAGAGGCGGGTGACCAAGGGGGGACGGTCCACGGCCAGCCACCAGCTGACGGCGGCTACGGCATACCCGGCGAACACCGATCCCACGGCCAAGGCGGCGAGCGCGCCCAGCACGAGCAGCGCCATGCCGCTCATCGCCACACGTCCGGATCGGCGGGCCGGTTCCGTGGCCGGTCGGAGCGGGCGCGGCGCGCGGCGTCCGCGAGGTCGACGATGTCGTAGGCCATCGCGCATCCCTCCCACATCACGTCGCGGCCGGAGGTGGCGGCCGCGGCGCGCCGGATCCGTTGCTGCCGGGTGAGCACCGCCGCCTGGACCTCGCGGGCGAGCTCACCCAGGGCACGCAGGTCGTCCGCGGCCGTGTCCAGCCAGGCACCTACCGATGTCTGCAACTTCATTGTCGCCACCCCGCCCGGATGTGTTGAGTGAACATTTGTACACTGAATACATCGAGGCTATCCGGTGACGACGGTACCGGCAACTCCCTTCCCGAAAGTCCCGGCCGGACAGTGAGGCTAGCGGCTCGCGGGCAGGAAGCGATAGTCCAGGACCGTGGCGTAGTCGGGCAGCGTGGTGCTCGCGGGAATCTTGCCCTGGCCCTTGGCCCAGGTACCGAGTTCGCCGAGCTTGGCAGCCAGCTCCGGGGTGAGCTGGAGCGTGAAGTCGAACTGCGGCAACACCGTTCGCAGCAGCCCCGGTTCGAGCTGGGTCGCGGTGGCGACGGCCGTGATCGCCGGGTCGGACAGATTCCGCAGATCCTGCCCGGCCTCGTCGAGCGCGGCGAAGAACGCCGACAACGCCGTGGCCTTGGTGGTGACCGCGCGCTCCGCGGCCAGATACAGACTGTGCTGGCGGTAGCTGCCGCCGGTCAGCTCGACCGCGTCGGCGCCGAGCGCCTGTACGACCTGGGCCTGATAGGGCTGGAAGATCGACACCGCGTCCACATCGTGGCGGGTCGCGGCGGTCACCGTCGCCGACGGCGCCACCTGGACCAGCTCGGCCTCGATGCCGTTGTCGGCCAACGTATTCGCCGCGAAGTAGGCCGCACTGGTGCCGATCGGCGTCCCGATCTTCTTGCCCGCCAGATCCGCCACGGTGCTGATGCCCGCGTCGCGGCGGGCGATGATGCGCGAGCCCTCCCAGCGGGCGCCGTCGCCCACCACGCGCAGTGACGGCGACTTGCTGAGCACGGCGGCGCTGGGAACATCGGCGGCGGTGGCCACGTCGAGCTGACCGGCCGCGACGGCCTGCAGGGCCTCGATGCCGGAGGGGAAGTTCACCACCTCGACCTTCACGCCGTGCTTGCCGAAATAGCCGGCCGCGGCAGCCACCGGCACCTGGGCCCACGACGGGTCGACCACGAAGCCGACGGTGAGGGTGGCCGGGTCCGCGGCGGTACTGTCGCCGCAGGCCGCGGCGGTGAACGCGAGGGCGGTCGCGGTGATCGCGGCGGTGACGAGCCGCGTCAGAGATGTCTTCACAGGGGTTCCTCGGGGTGATGGGGTTCAGCGGGTGGGCTGGGCGATGCCCAGCCGGTGGTGCAGTCGCTTGCGGATCTCGCTGTAACCGGGGCGGTCGGCGAGGGTGTCCGCGGGGCGGGGCCGGTCGAGCGGGTTGGTGATGCGCTCGGTGAGGCGGCCGTTGTCGAGCACCTCGACGGTGTCCGCGAGCCGGATCGCCTCGTCGATGTCGTGGGTGACGAACACGATGGTGCGCCGCGCGCGGGTCCACAGGTCGGTGAGCAGGTCCTGCATCTTCAGCCGGGTCAGTGCGTCGAGGGCGGCGAAGGGCTCGTCCATGAGCATCACGGCGGGTTCGCCGGCGAGCAGGCGGGCGATGCTCACCCGCTGGCGCATGCCGCCGGAGAGTTCGCTGGGGCGCCGGTGCGCGACCGTGCGGGCCAGTTCGACATCGTCGAGCAGGGCGGCGACGCGAGCGGGCCGGTCGGCGGCGCGGACACCGCGGGCGCGCAGGGCGAAGCCGATATTGTCGGCCACGCTCATCCACGGGAAGAGCACATCGCGCTGGAAGGCGACGCCGCGGCGCGGGTCCGGGGCCGTCACCGCGGCGCCGTGGTCGGTGACCGTGCCCGAGGTCGGGGTGATGAGCCCGGCCAAGCAGTGCAGCAGGGTGGATTTGCCCGAGCCCGAGGCGCCGAGCAGCACCGTGAACGATCCGTCGGGGATCGTCAGCGAGATGCCGTCGAGGGTGGGGGCCGGGTTTCCCGGGTAGTGCACGACGAGATCGTCGGTCCGGATGGCCATGTCAGTGCTCCTCCGCGGCCCAGCGGGTCAGCGGGGCGGTGGTCGAGGCAATGGCCAGGTCGGCCAGGGCGCCGAGGACACCCAGCACGATCAGGCAGGCGATCAGCCGATCGGCCTGGGAGAACAGCTGGGCCTGGTAGATGCGGTAGCCGAGTCCCGCGGTGGTGCCGCTCATCTCGGCCACGACGATGAGCACGAAGGCCATCGCGGCGCCGACCCGGAGCCCGGGGACGATGTCGGGCGCCGCCTCCGGCAACACGACCTCGCGCAGGATCTGGCCGCGGCCAGCGCCCAGGCAGCGAGCGGCCCGCAGGTAGTCGCGCGGGGTGCTCGCCAGGCCCGCGTGCGTGTTGATCCACACCGGCACGAACACACCGAGCGCGATCACCAGCGCCTTGCTGCCCTCACCGAGGTCGAACCAGAGAATGGCCAGCGGCACCAGGCCGATGGTCGGGATCGGCGAGAGCAGCCGCAGAACGGGCTGGAGCAGGTTCCGTCCGAGCGTCGTGTTCGCGGTGACGACGGCGGCTCCGATCCCGGCGACCGCGCCGAGAGCGAATCCACCGACCGCCCGGCGCAGACTCGCCAGCACATCGGTGGCGAGGAGGTCCTCGCGCCCGAGTTCGGCGGCGGCGCGCAGGATCTCGGGCACGCTGGGCAGCAGTTCGCGCGGGAACTGCCCGGACGCCACCAGCAGCGTCCAGGCGAGCCCGGCCAGGACCAGCCCCGCGACGGTCCAGCCGAGCGACCCGCCACGCGAGATCCACGAGGCCACCGGCAGCCGCCGCGGATTCACCGCGGCGGGCCTGCGCACGGTCCCGGTCATGCGGGGACCCAGGCGAAGGGCACCGCGTAGGCCCGGTAGACCAGCGGAGTCAGGGTGAGCCGGTCGACGCCGGGCACCCGCGGCTCGCGCACCTCCGGCTCCCCGCCCACGCCGTAACCCACGTACGGGCTGTGGTACTCCCAGACCACCTCGCCCGCCGGGGTCACCTGGAAGATCCGGCCGTGCATGCCCTCGGTGATCAGCGTGTTGCCGTTGGGGAGCCGCTGGGCGTTGCTGACGAAGGAACTGAAGAACGTCCACGACGGCCGTCCGGAGTCCTCGGCGGTGTACTGCCAGACGATCTCGCGCGTGACCGGGTCGATCTCGAGCACCCGCGAACCCGCGTAGATGCCCAGCGGCGCAGGCGGATACCCCGCGCCGCCCTGGTTGTCGAAGACCAGGATATTGCCCGCGCCGGGCAGCCCCTCGGGGATCAGGTGCGGATTGTGCTGGCCGGAGATCTGGTCGACCGGACGCGGCACGGCGTGCGCGTTGATCCGCTGGTGCTGGGCGCCCGGCGCGGCCTCGAAGTAGGGACCGAGCCGCCAGCGCACCGCGCCGGACACCTTGTCGATCAGCGCGATCACATTCGCCTTGCGGAAGCTGACCAGGATGTTGTCCGGGTGGAAGACGCTGTCCGGGTCGGCGTCGTGCCAGCGGTTCGGGCCCAGCGGGGTGGCGCTGTTCATCTCCAGGTAGCCCCACGGGTCCTCGGGGTCGCGGGCGGCCGTTTCGCGCAGGGCCGCGAATCCCGCCGCGGAGAAACCGAATTCGTCGAGATGGTCTCCGGCGAGCCACTGCCAGACGATCTCGCCGTCCGGCGCCACCTCGTAGAGTCCCTGGTCACCGACGGTCGCCGCGATACCGAGCTGGTCGACCACACGGGGCACCGTCACCAGCAGCAGGCGGTTGCCGTTGGGCAGCAGCTGCCAGTCGTGGTTCTGGCGGGCCGCGCCGCCGGGCGCCCGGCTCCCCCACTCCCACACCCGTTCGCCGGACCAATCGAGTTGCCCGACAGTGCCGTTGGCGTAGATCCCGCCGCGCCCGTCACCGCTCTCGCCGAACTGCACCCCGAGATCGCCGAGCTTGCCGCCGTTGAGCGCCGGGTCGATGATGCGCGGCGGCACGCCCGCGTAGGGCCATTCGCGCACGACGGTTCCGTCGAGGGCGAGCAGACGGGTGACCGAGTCGGCACCGGTGAACAGCACCAGGCTGTCGTGGGCGGCGCCCGGTTCGTGATGGGTGACTCCCGTGAGTCGTGCGTAGGACATGTCGTCTACTTCACCTGTCGGTTGTTGCGCCCGTGGGTCGCGTCGGTAACGGATCTAATCGATTAGCGTAGAGACGGACACGGAACGGAACAGGGTAGGAATCGCGATGAACGAAAACCTTCGGCACCGGCGACCGGGCGGGCAGACTGCCCCGGATGTGACCGCCAAACGACCCACCCTCGCCGACGTGGCGGCCCGCGCGGGCGTCTCCACGGCCGTGGTGAGCTATGTGCTCAACGACGGTCCGCGCCCGGTCTCGGAAGCGTCGCGCGCCAAGGTGATCGCCGCCGCCGACGCGTTGCGGTATCGCCCCGACCGGCTGGCCAGGGCGCTGCGCAGGCCCCGCCGGTGGCGGCAGATCGGGCTGCTGGTGCCGGATCTGACCATGCCCCTGTTCGCGGCCCTGGTGGGCCGGGTGGAGATCGAGGCCAGAGCCCGCGACCACCTCACCATGATCGGCAACACCGGCTACGACCCCGACCGCGAGATCGAGTTCACCACCGCGTTCACCGAGGTCGGGATCGACGGCCTGCTGGTCGCCGGCGCGGTGGATCCGGCCGGGACCAGCGCGATCTGCGCGCGGGCCCGGCTGCCGGTGGTGTGGGCGCACAACACCCGCACCCCCGTCGACGCGCCGCTCGTCCGGGCCGATCACATGGCCGCGGGCAGGCTCGCCGCCGAGCATCTCGCCGAGGTCCACGGCTGCCGTGAACTGGTCTTCGTGGGCGGCTTCACCGCCGCCGACGTCCGCTACGGCGACCGCGAGACCGTCGCGCAGCGGCACCGCGGATTCGCCGCGGTCGCCGGGGAGTCCGCGCCGGTCGTGCGCACCGATCTCACCGCCGCCGGGGCCTACGCGCAGGTCAGCGCGTATCTGCGCACCTGCGCGCGGCTACCGCAGGGCATCGTCGTGGGCACCAACGCCCAGGCCGCGGCCACGCTGCGGGCGATCACCGACGCGGAACTCACTGTCCCGGAACAGATCCGGGTGGTCGGCTTCGACACCGACGCGGCACGGCAGTTCGCTCAGATCACTCTGGCCTCGGTGCAGCAGCCGATCGAGGAGATCACCCGGCATGCCCTGGACCGGCTGCTCGGCCCGTCGACGGAGACGGCGAACGCGCCGGAGCCCATGCCGGTCGTGCTGGCTCCCGGGGAATCGTGCGGGTGCGCGGGGCCGCTGTGACGACACCGCGTCGGGGCATCAGCCTGCGCGCGAGCGGGTCTCACGGTCGGCGCGCGCGGTGCGCTCGCGTCCGGAACCACGATGCGCGCGGATCAGCAGGGCGGCGCGCAGATAACAGAGTCCGGTGATGTCGTTGAGGTCGAAGCCGGTCAGCTGGCCGATGCGCTTGAGCCGGTAGTCGACGGTATTGGTGTGCACGAACAATTCACGCGCGGTCTGTGTGCGCCGCATGTTCGAGGCCAGATATACCTCGAGCGTTTGCAGCAATTCCGGGTGCGATTCGAGGGAATCGACCACCGAACTCAGATAGTCGCGGGCCGGTCCCTGGCGGGTGAGCTGATATTCGAAGGCCAATTCGTGCGGCCGGTAGACCTTGCTCTCACCATCGAGCCGGTGCACTATTTCCACCAGTTCGTGGACCTGTTCGGCGGCGCGCGGTATTTCGGCGGGCGTGGCCGGCATCGTCACCGCCCGGACCGGCACCTGGGCCGCCGCGGACAGCGCGGTGATCAACTGATCCAGTTCGGGTTCGGAGAATTCGGAACAGGGCAGCAGCAGGGTGCCGCCGTCGACACTGAGCAGCGACAGCACCTTGCCCACGCACAGATTCGCCAATTCGGCCTGCACGCGCCGCAATTTGCGGCGGGCGACCACATTCGCGTCCAGCGAGGGGTCGAGTTCTTCGGGATGCGGCGGCAGGGCGAGCGCGATGACGTGATAGCGCTCGGCGACCTCGATCCCGCATTCCCTGGCCATCGTCGAGGTGTTCTGGCCGCCCAGCAGGGCCGAGGTGAGGGTGTGCACGGCGGTGTGGTGCTCGCTGACCACGGAGCGCAGCTCGCGCACGTAGGCCATCGAGACCGCCGAGGTGATCATGCTCTGGACGTCGGTGAGCCTGCGGGCCACGCCGACGACGGTGTCGTGGTCGTGATTGGTCACATGGGCGGTGACCAGGTCGAATCCGAGTTTGAAGCCCTCGTGCACGGCGGTGTGGATGGTGTCGATCGGGATGCCTTCGCGCGCCCAGCCCGCGGCCGCCGCCTGGATGCGCTCCAGGCGCCCGGGTAGGTCGCGGCCGTCGAGCACGCCGCCGGTGAGCTCCAGGCACACCCTGGTCACGGCGGTGACGTCACCGTCGAGGACCTCGCCGGGCAGTGTCGCGCAGGGCACGACATTCTCGATGAAATGCCCGACCATCTGGCGGGAGATCGCACGCACGTCCTTCAACGGGGTCGATACCGGACGACCGGCAGCGGTCAGGAACGGAGCGATGGATCGTGTGCCTGCCATGATGAATCCTTCCCACCCAGATCAACTGGGCAAGGTCCCAACTTACCGTGTGCGGCACAGCGCCGCCTCGCCTTTGCCTGTGACGAACGGCAACGTCGATCCGGATCGATTGGGGGTTCCTACAAAATCGGGGCCACCCGGCGACGGCGAATCGCGGCGGGACCGCGCAATCCCGCGCACAGGGCGGTTCGCCACCGCCGGGGGCACTCCGGCTGACCCGTTACAGGCAGAAGCTCAGTTCGATCGGGCCGACCGGGATGGGCAGGCACACTTCCACCGAACCCACGACGGGTTCGGGCGCCGCCGCGGTGGCTGTTCCGGCGCTCAGCGCGCCCGCGGACAGTACCAGGGCGACGACGGCGAGCGGACGGGCAGTTCTGGATTTCATAACGTAGACCTCGATTGCATTGTGTGACACATCCCCATCTCGGGGACATCTCGATCAGATCACAATGGACACGTCGAGCGGTGAAATCTCTTGAGTTTCTGACTTTCTCCGCACAATGCGCGGAATCGTCATGGATACCTACAACGCCGATCGCCGCCCGCCTCAGCCGCGCCGACGACCCCCTCCCCCTTTCAGTTTATACACGATTCCGGGTCCTCATGACGCGCCGATTTCTGGTCCATAATCGCTGCCGTCGTCACGAAACCACCAGGTGAGGAGCAAGGATGAGCTATGTGCTCGACTTCGGCGAGGTCGATCGCGCCCAGGGCGCGCTCGTGGGCGGCAAGGGGGCCAACCTCGGCGAGCTGACGCGCGTGGCGGGGGTCGCGGTCCCGGCGGGCTTCTGCGTGACGACCGAGGCGTTCACCCGGGTCCTCGCGGACGCACCGGAGCTCGCCGGGCTGATCGCGGCGCTCGCGGATCTCGCCCCCGGGGATCGCGACGCCGTCGCGACGCTCAGCGCGCGGATCCGGCACACGATCGAGAACCTGCCCGTGCCCGGCGAGGTGGCCGATCAGATCCGGGCGGCGCACGCGCGCCTCGGGGTGACGGGTGCGTACGCGGTGCGTTCCAGCGCGACGGCCGAGGATCTGCCCACGGCGTCCTTCGCCGGGCAGCAGGACACCTTCCTGAACGTCGTCGGTCCGGCGGCGGTGCTCGCGCACGTCAGCCGGTGCTGGGCCTCGCTGTTCACCGAGCGTGCCGTCGTCTACCGGCTGCGGAACGGCTTCGGGCACAGCGTGATCCGGATGGCCGTCGTGGTGCAGCGGATGGTGCCCGCGCGGGCCGCGGGCATCCTGATGACGGCCGACCCGGTGACCTCCGATCGGCGGGTGGTGTCGGTCGACGCGGGCTTCGGGCTCGGAGAAGCGCTGGTGTCGGGACTGGTGAACGCCGACAACTACCGGGTGCGCGACGGAGTGATCGTCGACCGGACGGTGGCGACCAAGAAGCTCGCCGTCGAACCCGTGGCGGGCGGCGGGACACAGGTGCGCGAGATCGCCGGAGCCCGGCGCGCGGAGCCGGTGCTCACCGAGGCCGAGGTGCTGCGGCTGGCCGCGCTGGGCCGCCGGATCGAGGCCCACTTCGGCAGCCCGCAGGACATCGAATGGTGCCTCGACGGGCAGGAGATCCTGGTCGTGCAGAGCAGGCCGATCACCACGCTGTTCCCGATTCCGCGGGCCGCCGACGACGGCAACCACGTCTACATCTCGGTGGGGCATCAGCAGATGATGACCGATGCGATGAAGCCGCTGGGGATCTCGTTCTGGCAGATGACCAGCAGCGCCCCGATGCGCGACGCGGGCGGCCGGCTGTTCGTCGACGCCACCCGGATGCTGTCGTCCCCCGCGGCCCGCACCGCGCTGGTCGAGGGGTTCGCCACGTCCGATCCGCTGATCGCCGACGCGCTGGCGACGGTGCTCGCACGCGAGGACTTCCTCCCCCTGCTCCCGGAAGCCGAGGCCGTGCGCGCACCGGCCGGGACCGTGCCCGCGGACCCCGCCGACGACCCCGATCCCGCCCTCGTCGGGGAACTGATCGCGAGCAGCGAGACCTCCCTCGCCGCGCTGCGGGCGAGGATCGCCGCCCTGACCGGCCCCGCGCTGATCGACTTCGTCCGCGACGACATCGCCGAGCTGCGGCGCGATCTGTTCAGCCCGCAGAGCATCCGGCTGATCATGGTGGCCATGGGTTCCACGCAGTGGCTCAACGACCGGCTGTGGGAGTGGCTGGGCGAGAAGAACTCCGCTGACGCCCTCACCCAGTCGGTGCCGGGCAATGTGACCTCGGAGATGGGGCTGGCCCTGCTCGATGTCGCCGATGTGCTGCGGCCACACCCGGAGATCGTGGCCTTTCTGCGCCGGGTCGAGGAGACCGGGGCCGACGGCGATTTCCTCGACGAGCTGGCGGCATTGCCGGGTGGTCCGGCGGGCCGTGCCGCGATCGAGGACTTCCTCGCCCGGTTCGGGATGCGCTGCGCCGGGGAGATCGACATCACCCGCCCGCGCTGGCACGAGGAACCCACCACGCTCGTACCGATCCTGCTCGGCAATATCCGCAATTTCGGGCCCGGCGCGGCCGAACAGCGCTTCCAGGACGGGCTGCGCGACGCCGAACGGCAGCGGCGGCGACTGCTCGACCTGCTGCGCGCACAGCCCGACGGCGAGCGCAAGGCCGCCGAGACCGACCGGATGATCCGGCGCCTGCGCGCCTTCTCCGGCTACCGCGAGTACCCGAAATACGGGATGGTGAGCCGGTATTCGGTCTACAAGCAGGCGCTGCTCGGGGAGGCGGACCGGCTCGTGGCGGCCGGTGTGCTCGAAGCCCCCGACGACATCTACTACCTGCGCTACGACGAACTCGCCGAGGTCGTGCGCACCCAGCGAGCCGATCCCGCCCTGCTCGCCGAGCGCCGGGCCGAGTTCCGGATGTTCCGGACACTGACCGCGCCGCGGGTGCTCACCTCCGACGGCGAGGCGCTCACCGGGACGTACCGGCGCGCGGACCTGCCCGCGGACGCGCTGCCCGGCACGGCGGTGTCGGCGGGGACGATCGAGGGGCGGGCCCGGGTGGTCACCGATATCGCGCGGGCCGATCTGGATCCGGGCGACATCCTGGTCACCGCCTACACCGATCCCAGCTGGACCCCGCTGTTCGTCGCCGTCGCCGGGCTGGTGACCGAGGTCGGCGGCCTGATGACCCACGGTGCGGTGATCGCGCGCGAATACGGGCTGCCCGCGGTGGTCGGGGTGGAGCACGCCACCGCGCGCATCCGCGACGGGCAGCGCATCCGGGTGCACGGCACGGAAGGGTACGTCGAGATCCTCGGGTAGCCGGGCAACCGTTCGGATCGCGCCGAGTCCGTGCCCTGTGCCGGGCGGCGGTCTCTGCGACGATGGGCCGATGAGCACCGCCACCCGACCGGGTGTGATCACCGCAGGCACGCTGGTTCTGCTGTCGTCGCTGTACTTCGCGCAGGGCCTGCCGTTCGGCTTCTTCACCCAGGCGCTGCCGGTGGTGCTGCGCGAATCGGGCTATTCGCTGGTGGTGATCAGCGCCTCGGGGGTGCTGTTCCTGCCGTGGGCGCTGAAGTTCCTGTGGGCCCCGTATGTCGACCGGTACGGCACCCGGCGCACCTGGCTGCTGACACTGCAGCTCTCGGCCGCGGCGGTGGCGGCGGTGCTGGCCTGCCTGGACCTGTCGTCGTCGCTGCGCTGGCTGTTCGCCGGGATCGTGGTGGTGAATCTGCTGTCGGCGACCCAGGACGTGGCGACCGACGGGCTCGCGGTGCGGCTGCTCGGGCCGCGCGAACGCGGGCTGGGCAACGGCATCCAGGTGGGCGCCTATCGCGTCGGGATGATCGTCGGCGGCGGCGCGCTGCTGTGGGTGTTCGCGCTGGCGGGCTGGCGGCTGGTGTTCGTGGCCATGGCGCTGCTGATCGTGCTCACCACGGTGCCGGTGTGGCTGCTGCGCGAACCGGTCGCCGACCGTCCGGCGCGCCCGCGCCCCACCGAGCTGCTGGGCACCTGGTGGTCGCGGCTGCGCCGCCCCGGCATGCTGACCTTCATCGCGCTGATCGGCGCGTTCAAGTTCGGTGACACGATGGCCTCGGCGCTGACCGGCCCGTTCCTGTCCGACCGGGGCCTCGACCTCGGCCAGATCGCGCTGATCAAGGGCGTGCTGTCCTCGGCCGGCGCGCTGGCGGGTGCCGCGTTCGGCGGTTGGCTGGCGTTTCGCCTCGGCCGTCGGCGCGCGCTGCTGATCGGCGGGATCACCCAGACCGCGAGCATCGCGCTGTATCTGGTGGCGGCCCTCGGTGCCGGTGGCTTCGAGCTGCTGGTGGCCGCGAGCCTGGCCGAACACGTCTTCGGTGGCGCGGCGACCGTCGCGGTGTTCGCGCTGATGATGGACGCCGCCGACCGGGAGTACGCGGGCAGCGACTACACGCTGCTGGCCTGCGCGATCGTCGTCGTGCAGGGCGTGGCGGGAATGACGGCCGGGATCGTCGGCGAGACGGCCGGATATCCGGCGTTGTTCGGCACCGCTCTGGTGCTGTCCGGCCTGGGCTGCGCCGCCCTGGTGCTGGGTCTGGCGCGCGGCCTGGGACCCGCCGGACTGCATCGCGCCCTCGCGACGGCGGACACGGATTCCGGCACCCACGCGAGTACTATTCGTGCTGGTGCCTGAAATGGGGTTTCGACCGTCGTCGAAGGGATTGTCATGGCCATCGATTCCAGCAATCGGATCGACTCCGACGACAGTCCGGAGTTCTCTCCCTATCACCATCCCGCCGCGGGCTGGGGTGCCGCGAAATCGGTGACCGAGTTCATGATCGGGAAAGAGAAGGAACCGATTCTCGGTTCCCGCGCAATTCTCAAGATGAACCACGAGAACGGCGGTTTCGACTGTCCCGGCTGCGCGTGGCCCGATTCGATCAAGGGCATCCACCTCGATATCTGCGAGAACGGCATCAAGCACGTCACCTGGGAGATGACCCACAAGCGGGTGGGGCCGGAATTCTTCGCCCGGCACAGTGTCTCGGAACTGGCCACCTGGAGCGACCGCGAGCTGGAGGATCAGGGCAGGCTCACCGAGCCGATGAGCTACGACCCGGCCACCGACCACTACGTCCCGATCAGCTGGGCCGACGCCTTCGCCCTGGCGGGCACGGCGCTGCGCGAACTCGACGATCCGGATCAGGCCGCCTTCTACACCTCCGGCCGGCTCGGCAACGAGGCCACCTTCCTCTACCAGCTGATGGCCAGGGAACTGGGCACCAACAACCTGCCCGACTGCTCCAACATGTGTCACGAGGCCAGTGGCCGCGCCCTGCAGGCGGCGCTGGGCACCGGCAAGGGCACCTGCGATCTCGAGGACTGGGAGACCACCGACGCCCTGTTCATCCTGGGCGTCAACGCCGCGTCGAACGCGCCGCGCATGCTGACGGCGCTGGCCGAGGCCGATCGCCGCGGGGCGCAGATCGTGCACATCAATCCGCTGGTGGAAGCGGGCGCGACCCGCACCATCATCCCGCACGAGTTCCTCAACATGGCCACCTTCCACGCCACCAGCACCTCCACGCTGAACCTGCAACCACGCATCGGTGGGGACTTCGCGCTGCTGCGCGGCATGGCCAAGGCCGTGCTCGAGGAAGCCGAGACCGACCCGCACGCGCTCGACCAGCAGTTCATCGAGCGCTACACGCACGGATTCGACGACTACCGGGCCGCGGTGGCGGCGACCCCGTGGTCGCTGATCGAGCAGCAGTCCGCGCTCACCGAGGCGCAGGTGCGCAAGGCGGCACGGGTGTACTGCGACGCCGACCGCAGCATCATCAGCTGGTGCCTGGGCGTGACCCAGCACGAACACGGCGTCGACACCATTCGCGAGATCGTGAATCTGCTGCTGTTGCGCGGCAATCTCGGCCGCGAGGGCGCGGGTCCGTCACCGGTGCGCGGGCACAGCAATGTGCAGGGCAACCGCACCTGCGGCATCGACAACAACCCGCCCGCGCACTTCCTGGACCGGCTCGACGAGGTCTGCGGGATCACCTCGCCCCGCACCGACGGCTACGACGTGGTGGCCACCATCGAGGCGATGCAGGCCGGGAAGCTGCGGGTGTTCATGGCGATGGGTGGCAATTTCGTCCTCGCCGCCCCCGACACCGCCTACACCTGCGAGGCACTGCGCAAATGCGAACTCACGGTGCAGGTGAGCACCAAGCTCAATCGCAGCCACCTCGTGCACGGCACCCGCGCGCTGATCCTGCCGTGCCTGGGCCGCACCGAGAAGGACGTGCAGCGCGGCGGCCTGCAGCAGACCTCGGTGGAGGACTCGATGGCGATGGTGCATCTGTCCAAGGGGATGAAGAAGCCCGCCTCGCCGCATCTGCTCTCCGAGCCCGCGATCGTGGCCGGGATCGCCCGGGCCGCCCTGCCCGGCAGCGCGACCCGCTGGGAGCACTATGTGGAGGACTACGACCGCATCCGCGACACGATGGCGCAGGTCCTCGACGGTTTCGAGGACTTCAACCGGCGCGTGCGCCTGCCGCTGGGATTCCGGATCAAGCAACCCGCCCGCGAACTGATCTTCCTCACTCCCAGCGGCAAGGCCGAGTTCTCGGCGGTGCGCCTGCCCGACACGCTCCACGAACCCGGCACGCTAGCCCTGGCCACGGTGCGTTCACACGACCAGTGGAACACCACGATCTATTCCGACGACGACCGCTACCGGGGCATCAAGAATCTGCGCACACTGGTTTTCATGAATACCGACGATATGCGCGAACGCGGCCTGTCGGAATTCGACGAGGTCGACATCACCAGTATCGCGCGCGACGGCAGCAGGCGGTCGGTCCAGCGGTACAAGGCGGTGCCGTACAACATTCCGCGGGGCTGCGCGGCCGGATACATGCCGGAGCTCAATGTGCTGTGCGCTATCGGCGATTTCAGCACACAGAGCGATCAGCCGATCATGAAGAACCTGAAGGTCGTCATCGAACGATCGGTGTAAATCCCGCGGCACTACGTTTTTCCGGTCACCACGCCGACCGCGACGCCGATCACCGCGGCGTTGTAGAAGAATCCCAGCACCGAATGCACGAGAACCTGGGCGCGGATCGCGCGCCCGGTGGTCTCCACGTCGGAGACGGCGAACGACACCCCGATGGTGAACGAGAAATACGCGAAATCCAGCAGATTCGGGCGGTCGGTGCCGGGGAAGGCGAGCACGCGGCCGGGCAGGCGCTGGTAGTAGGTGCGCGCGTACTGCTCGGCGAAGCCGAGGTGCAGCAGGAACCACGCCAGCAGCGCCGCCGTCGCGGCGACACCCTTGGCGACGGGACCGAAGTCCTCGTCGATGTCGGCGACCATCGAGACGACGGCGGTGAGCCCGATGGCGCTGGTCAGGCCGGTCGCGAGCAGGGCCGTCCAGGTGCCAGGGATCGTGTCGAGCCAGTCGGCGGGATCGTCGGCGCGGCCGTTGCGCCGCAATCGCAGCATCCACAGACCGACGCAGACGGCCGCGAGCACATTCCAGACCAGCATGCCCCGGCCCGGTTCGCCGGACCACAGCACCATCAGCCCGACGACCACCAGGGCCGCCTCGAGCACCCGGCCCACGAGCACCATCGCTCTCATCCGCGTGATCTTCCTCCGCCGCCCCCGCGATCCGGCGGCGACAGGCCGTCGGCCCTCAGGAACCCGGGCGGCCGAGGATCTCGGTGGCGGCGCGCACGCCGGAGCGCACGGCGCCGTCCATGTAGCCGTTCCAGACATCGGAGGTCTCCGCGCCCGCCCAGTGGACGCGCCCGACCGGTGCGGCCAGCGCCGCGCCGTACTGCGTCCACACCCCGGCGCCCAGGCGGCCGCCGTAACAGCCGCGGGTGAATTCCTCGGCCATCCAGTCCTGTTCGAGGTAGTCGATCGGTTCGGCGGCCTGCGGCCCGAACAGTTCGGTCAGGGTCGCCAGCGCGGTGGCCCGGCGCTCGGGCACGC
>NZ_JBSGDP010000033.1:0-66966 GCF_053602435.1 Nocardia sp. NPDC004415 | reverse complement strand
CCGCCGTCATGTTCTAACTGCTCACCCGTTCCACGGGTGCGGCCGTGGACAACCCGGCCCACGACGGGGTCGCCGCCGTGGTCGCAAAGATCCGCGGATTAGACCGCCGGGGCCGAACGCGTGTCGCGCACGCGATCGGCCCGGTGAAAGCCCTTGCGGCGCAATCGCGCAGCAGGCAGCCACCGCCGGAGCGGGCTGCTAGCGTCGAGTGGGTGGAGACATTCAGCGATGCGCTGTTGTCGTTGGCGCGGGGGCACCTCGGCGGGGCGATCGAACAGTATTCGGTATTTCAGCAGCACGTCCGGCCCGGACCGACCCGGGTGGACCACCGCTCCGGCCGGGTCTGGCTCGGCGACCGGGAATTCACCGCCTCCGGGGAGCTCGGCACCTACGCCGAGGACCACACCTTCCGGTGGGCCTGGGCGAAGTCAGCGGTCGCCGGGACACCCGGCGCGGCCGCCTCGGCCCGGCTGCGTGACCTCGGGCTGCGCCACGGCGTGCCGGAATTCGCCTCCGAACTGGTCGACCTGTCCCGGTTCCCCGACCCCGTGCTCGCGGCCGACCACCTGGCGATCATCGCCCTCGGCGTGCTCGGCGTGCGGGGGATGACCAAGTTCAACCACGGCGGACGCGCCTACGCCTTCCTGCTCGTCGACGACGAGTCCGTCCCGGTCGCCGAACCGGACCCGGGTCTGGTGGCCGGGATCGTGCGCGCCGCCGCGCAGATGCTGCCCGGCGGCGGGGCCCGCACGGTGGTGGCCGGTTACGCGCGGCGTCATCACGCGGCGTTGCGCGACACCGCCGACGGCATGGAAGTCCAGCTACCGGACGGGTACCGGCTGATCGTGCGGCTCGACGGCGAATACCTCCTGGACGCGGTGGTCGTCGACGCCGGGCGCGGCGATGTCGACGCGGCACCGCTGCCACGCGCCGAACGCATCCCGCCGTTCGTCCCGGACGCGCTGCTGAGCGCGCTGGCGGCCCCCGCCGCCATCACCGTCGGCGGCCGCGGTTCGCTGCGCGGACTCGCGCCCACCGCGGCGGTGTCGGCACTGTGGTGGGAGCCGATGTTCGGCGACGGGGACGTGGTCGCCGTGCCCGACCGGCCGGTGGCCGTCACCGAGATCGGCGGCTACGACACCGAGACCAAGATCTGGACGTGGGCGGGGGCCGGCGTCCCGGAGCTGCGTGAGCTGGCCCGCGACCACGGCGCCGCCCACCTGGCCGGCGACCGGGTCGACCTCGGCAGCAGCGCCCATCCCGACGCCGTGGTGACCGCGTTCGTCGCCGGGGCTGCCCACCTGGGCGGCGCACCCGGCTGGGCCGCGCTGCCCGACGGCGCGGGCTGGCGCTACTTCGCGATCACCGACGAGGCCGTGCGTCCCCTGCGCACCGATCCCCGCGTGGCCGCCCTGGTCATCGAGACCGCCGCCGACCTGCTGCACCCCCTCACCGACCCGGACAGCCGGTACGCCACCATGCGCGCCATGGTCACCGGCTACTTCGACCGCCACCGCGTGCCCATCCTGACCTTCGGCGAACCCCAGATGCTGCTCGGGCAGTTCGGGCTCTACGAGCTGCGGGTGGAATTCGACTCCACCGGCGGCATCCTCGGCACCCGCACCGGCATGCTCGGCCAGCTGATGATCTGAGCCGCCGGTCAACCTACGCTTACGTAGGGGAAACCTGCAGGTAGACGGTCCGGTGGCGGATGTCGCGCTGCTAAGTTGGCGGGATGACGAGTTCGCCCAGCCTGCTGTTCAACCCCGCCACCTACGATCCTCAGCACTTCGATGCCGAGACCCGGCGGCTGCTGCGGGCCACCATCGAGTGGTTCGAGTCCAAGGGCAAGGCGCAGTTGCTGGCCGAGGACCGCGACGCGGTCTGGACCCAGGAGTTCCTCGACTTCGTCGCGAAGGAGAAGCTGTTCGCGACCTTCCTGACCCCGGCCGCCTACGCCGACGGCGACCCGAACAAGCGCTGGGACGCCGCCCGCAACGCCGCGCTGGCCGAGATCTTCGGGTTCTACGGCCTGGCCTACTGGTACGCCGAGCAGGTCACCATCCTGGGCCTGGGCCCGATCTGGCAGAGCGACAACGAGATCGCCAAGCGCAAGGCCGCCGCCGACCTCGACGCCGGTCAGGTCATGGCCTTCGCGCTCTCCGAGCGTGAGCACGGCGCCGACATCTACAACACCGACCTGATCCTCACCCCGAGCGAGCCGGGCAGCGCCGACGCCGAGGCCGGAATCCTGTTCCGCGCCAACGGCGAGAAGTACTACATCGGCAACGGCAATGTGGCCTCGATGGTGTCGGTGTTCTCCCGCCGCGCCGACGTCGAGGGCGCCGAGGGCTACATCTGGTTCGCCGCCGACAGCCGCCACGAGCACTACCACCTCATCGACAGCGTCATCCACGGGCAGATGTACGTCAGCCACTTCCGGCTGGAGAACTACCCGGTGACCGCCGCCGACGTGCTGCACGAGGGCCCGGAGGGCTTCTCGGCCGCGCTCAACACCGTCAACGTGGGCAAGTTCAACCTCTGCCACGGCAGCATCGGCATGGTCGAGCACTCGTTCTTCGAGGCCATCACCCACGCCAACAATCGCATCCTCTACGGCAACCCGGTCACCGACTTCGGGCACGTGCGCGGCAACTTCGTCGATGCCTACGCGCGCCTGATCGCGATGAAGCTGTTCAGCGACCGCGCCGTGGACTACTTCCGCAGCGCCTCCCTGGAGGACCGCCGCTACCTGCTGTTCAACCCGATGACCAAGTCCAAGGTCACCTCCGAGGGCGAGGTCGCGATGACCCTGCTGCTGGATGTGCTGGCGGCCAAGGGTTTCGAGAAGGCCACCTACTTCGCGCAGGCCTCGCGCTACATCAACCACCTGCCCCGCCTCGAGGGCACGGTGCACGTGAACGTCGGCCAGATCCTGAAGTTCATGCCGAACTACCTGTTCAACCCCAAGGAGTACCCGGCCATCGGCACCGACCTGGCCCCCGGCGACCAGGAGTTCTTCTGGAAGCAGGGTCCGGCGCGCGGCGCGGGCAAGGTGCAGTTCGCCGACTGGACCCCGGCCTACGAGCAGGCCGCGAGCGTCCCCAACGTCGGCCGGTTCTACGAGCAGGCCCAGGCGCTGCGCACCCTGCTGCTCACCGCCGCGCCCGACGCCGCCCAGCAGAAGGACCTGGACTTCATGCTGACCATCGGCCACCTGTTCTCCACGGTGGTCTACGGCCAGCTCATCCTGGAGCAGGCCGAGCTCACCGGCCTGGACCGCGACGTCCTCGACCAGATCTTCGACTTCCAGATCCGCGACTTCAACACCCACGCCACCGCCCTGCTGGGCAAGCCGTCGGTCACCGAGGATCAGCGCGCCTGGGCCGTCGGCGCCCTGCGCAGCCCCGTCGCCGACACCGCCCGCTTCGACCGGGTGTGGCAGCAGGTCGTGTCCTACGACGGCGCCTACGCGATGCGTCCCTGACCGGCCCGGCCGGACCGCTTCGATCCCGGAGCGGTCCGGTCCGGCTGTCGCGGCGGGAACTCAGGCCCGGCCGGGGAAGCTGACCGTCACCGGATTCGCGCCGAGGATCGCCTGCCAGCGCGCCCGGCGCACGGCGGACTCGGTCAGCGCCTCGGTCGCGGTGGCGCGCACGGTGTCGTCGGTGGCCTGTTCGACCACGGTCAACCAGGCCGCCGCGCAATCGGATTCGACCGCGACGGCGAGATTCGCGGCCGGAATCGGGTCGTCCACCGGGAACGGCGGCTGGTAGGCGGCATCGGGGGCCTCCGGCTCGGTGCCGCCGGTCGCCAGCAGATCGACGGTGGCATCGCGGCGGGCCCGGTGCGCGGCGCTGAACTCGGCGACCAGGCGGGCCCGGTCGGCATTGGCGTAGGCGGCGATCACGCCGTAGGAGTAGACCGCCGCGTACTCGCTGTCGAGAGCGGCCTGCAGGGCCTGACGTTGCTCGGTCATGTCAGCAGTACCCCCGCCTCGGTCGCGCAGGCCGCGCTGATGGATGCCAGCAGCCCCGCGCGATACCCGGACTCGGTGCGGGCCAGCGCGGCGGCGGACTGCTGCGAGCGCAGCAGCTGATCGCGCAGCTGGGCGACGGTCCCGGGCCGCGCGGCGGCGGCCTCGACCTCGGCGGCGGGCACCGTCGCGCCGTCGGCGCCCGGCACCGTGACCGCGCCGGTGCGGTGCACGGGGGTGGTGCCGTCGCCGTACACGCCGATCACCCGGTCGATCTCGGCCCGCAGGGCGTCGGCGTGGGCGGTGCGCTCGGTCGCCACGGTGTTCAGCGCGGCGCTCAACTGTGGGGCGAGCGCGATGGCGGCCGTCGCGGCGGCGGCGTCGGCGCGCGCCAGGACCTCCTGGGCCGCCAGTGGGTCGGGGGCGTGCACGGTGTCGTCCTCGGCGCAGGCCGCGAGCGTGGCGACCGCCGGCACGGCGAGCACGCTCGCCCCGGCGAGCCGGAACACGGTGCGGCGGCGCCAGACCGCCGATTCGGTGGCCGGAAGCTGCTGCGCGCGTACGGGATTCGACGGGGCCGGGGCGCCGTGTGGCGGACCCGCGGGGGCCGGGCGGAAGGTCTCGGCGGTCACCGGGTGGTGTTCGTGCCGGTCGGAGCGCATGCCGGACGGTCGCCCGGCGCTCGGCGGGGCGGAATGGCGGAGGGGCACGTGCACCATCGTGCCAGATCCGCGCGGCCGCGCTCGCCGCCCGGCGACACGTCCGGGCACGCCGGGTGGACCGGTGCACAATGGCTGCCCGCCGGTCCTTTACACTCTCGGAGCGCGTTACGCTAGACCTTCGGCGTAGAAATTTCCGATCGCGTCACAACTGAACCAGGAGCCGCCCATATGCCGATGCCCACCGAGGAAAGGGTGAGCCAGCTAGTCGCTGAGCTCGTCGCACGCCGGGGATTCGACCTCGAGGGCGTCGCGATCGCGGCTGCGGGCAAAGACGAGCTCGCTCCGGTTCGGGTGAAGGTGACCGTGGACAGCGACGGGCCCGCCGACCTGGACGCCATCGCCGAACTCAGCCGCGAGATGTCCGAACTGCTCGACGCGGCAGGCGATTTCGGCGAATCGGCCTACCTGCTGGAAGTGACCACCCCCGGCGTGGACCGTCCGCTCACCACCGACCGGCACTGGCGCCGCGCCCAGGGGCGCAAGGTGAAGCTCTCGCTGCGCGAGGGCGCCGAGCCGGTCGAAGGCAGGTCCCGCTTCGAGGCCCGTGCCGGGCAACTCGCCGACGACGGCACCGTGGCGCTGGTCCTCGGCGGCAAGAACAAACCACACCGCGTGCACGTGCCGCTCGCCGACATCGCCACCGCGGTCGTCCAGGTCGAGTTCAGCGCACCCGGTGCCACCGAACTCGAACTCGCCGGCGGCATCCCCGCCGGCCGTCCCGTGCCCGGCGACGAGCCCGCCGACCTCGCCGCACCGGGCACCACCAGTGACTCTCCCACCGAAGGGGTTGCGGAATGAACATTGAAATCGAAGCCTTGCGGGCGATCGTCGCCGACAAGGGCATCTCGATCGAGACCGTGATCTCGGCGATCGAGTCGGCGCTGCTCACCGCCTACCGGCACACCGAGGGGCACCAGCCCAACGCGCGCATCGACATCAACCAGAAGACCGGCGTGGTCCGGGTGATGGCGCGCGAACTCGACGCCGACGGCAACCTGGTCTCCGAATGGGACGACACCCCCGAGGGCTTCGGCCGGATCGCGGCGACCACCGCGCGCCAGGTCGTGCTGCAGCGGCTGCGCGACGCCGAGAACGAGAAGTCCTTCGGTGAGTTCGCCACCCACGAGGGCGACATCGTCGGCGGCGTGGTGCAGCGCGACGCCAGGGCCAACGCCCGCGGCGTGGTCGTGGTCCGCATCGGCAGCGAGGCCAACGGCGTGGAGGGCCTGATCCCGCCCGCCGAGCAGGTGCCGGGCGAGACCTACGAGCACGGCGACCGGATCAAGTGCTACGTCTACGGCGTCTCGCGGGGACCGCGCGGCCCGCAGGTGCAGCTCTCGCGCACCCACCCCAATCTGGTCCGGCGGCTGTTCTCGCTCGAGGTGCCCGAGATCGCCGACGGTTCGGTGGAGATCGTCGCGGTGGCCCGCGAGTCGGGACACCGTTCCAAGATCGCCGTGCGCTCCACGGTGCCCGGCGTGAACGCCAAGGGCGCCTGCATCGGCCCGATGGGCCAGCGCGTGCGCAATGTGATGAGCGAGCTGGCCGGCGAGAAGATCGATATCATCGACTACGCCGAGGACCCGGCGACCTTCGTGGGCAATGCGCTCTCGCCCTCGAAGGTGGTTTCGGTCACTGTCGTGGATCCGGACGCCAGGGCGGCGCGGGTGATCGTGCCCGACTTCCAGTTGTCGCTGGCGATCGGCAAGGAGGGCCAGAACGCCCGTCTGGCTGCCCGTCTGACCGGTTGGCGCATCGATATCCGCAGCGACGCGGCACCGGAGGCGGGCGACTCGGTGCGTCCAGAGGCGCACCGTAGTTGACGAAAGTGCGGGAATCCCGGCCCCCGGATGACATGTTGGTAACTTCGGAAGGGGAGGGGTTCGTCGTTATGACCGGGTCACCGGTAGAGTGGGTACAGGACCGGCCCGCGCAATCCGTTCGAACCTGTATCGGATGCCGTCTGCGCGAGCCGTCTGCCGAGCTGTTGCGGATCGTGGCGCAGCATCGGGACACCGGCGGTGAGATCGCCGGAGCCCCGGTTGTTGCGATCGTTCCCGATCCGCGGCGCAGACTTCCCGGACGGGGTGCCTGGCTGCACCCCGTTTCAGCCTGTCTGCGTTCCGCAGAGCGGCGCCGAGCCTTCGGCAGAGCCCTACGAGTGTCCGGAAATCTGGATATCTCAGCCCTGGAGCAGTACCTCGAGAACAGGCACGAGCACTCATGAGCACACCGTGAAGCACCAACGATGAACGTCCATCGGAGATAACCCGAGGTCGTGCGGGCCGCCGTCCCCTTACACGGTGGCGCTGCTCGGCCTCTCAGTGAGGAGAGCAGTGGCAGGCAAGGCCCGCGTGCACGAGTTGGCCAAAGAACTCGGTGTCACGTCCAAAGAACTACTCGCGAAGCTCAAGGAGCAAGGCGAGTTCGTGAAGTCGGCGTCCTCGACGGTGGAAGCACCCGTCGCCCGCCGCCTGCGCGAATCGCTCGCGTCGAAGTCCGCCCCGGCGGGCGACGCGAAGCCCGCGGCGCGTCCCGGACCGTCGCAGGCGGCCCGTCCGGCCGCCAAGCCCACCCCGGGCGGTCCCCGTCCGGGCCCGCGTCCGGCCCCGGCGGCTCCCGCCGCGGCGGCGACCCCCGCTCCGGCCGCTCCGGCCCCGGCTGCCGCTCCCGCGGCCGAGGTCAAGCCGGCTCCGGCCAAGCCCGCTCCGGCGGCCGCGCAGTCCGCGCCGGCCAAGCCCGCGGGTGCCCCGGCGCCCGGTCCGCGTCCGGCGCCCGGCGCTCCGCGTCCGGGTCAGCCGCAGGCGCAGCGTCCCGGCGCGCCCGCCCCGGGTGCTCCGGCTCCGCGTCCGGCGGGTCCCGGCCCCAAGCCCGGTCCGAAGACCCCCCGGGTCGGCAACAACCCGTTCAGCTCCGCACCGGATCGTGATCGTCCGGCGCCGCGTCCCGCCCCGCAGGGCGGCCCGCGCCCGACTCCGGGTCAGGGCGGTCCCCGTCCGGCTCCCGGTCAGGGTGGCCCGCGTCCGGCTCCCGGTCAGGGCGGTCCCCGTCCCGGCCAGGGCCAGGGTGGTCCGCGTCCGGCCGCCGCGCAGGGCGGTGCCCCGCGTCCCGGTGGGCCGCGTCCGACCCCGGGTTCGATGCCTCCGCGTCCGAACCCCGGTGCCATGCCCGCGCGTTCCGCGCGTCCGGGTCCGGCGGCCGGTGGCCGTCCGGGTCGTCCGGGCGGTGCGCCCGGTGCCGGTCGTCCCGGTGGCGGCGGTGGCGGCTACCGCGGTGGCGGTGGCGGTGCCCCCGGTGCCGGTCAGGGTGCCGGTGCGCCCGCGGCCGGTGGTTTCCGTGGTCGTCCCGGTGGCGGCGGCGGTCGTCCGGGTGGTCCCGGTGGCCGTGGTGGCGCGGCCGGTGCGTTCGGCCGTCCCGGTGGCGCTCCGCGTCGTGGCCGTAAGTCGAAGCGGGCGAAGCGCGCCGAATACGAGAACATGCAGGCGCCCGCCGTCGGTGGCGTGCGGCTGCCGCGCGGCAACGGCGAGATCATCCGGCTCGCCCGCGGCGCCTCGCTGTCGGACTTCGCCGAGAAGATCGACGCGAACCCCGCCGCCCTCGTGCAGGCGCTGTTCAACCTCGGCGAGATGGTCACCGCGACCCAGTCGGTGAACGACGAGACCCTCGAGCTGCTCGGCAGCGAGATGAACTACGTCGTGCACGTGGTCAGCCCCGAGGACGAGGACCGCGAGCTGCTGGAGTCCTTCGACCTCACCTACGGCGAGGACGCGGGCACCGAGGAAGACCTCGAGCAGCGTCCGCCGGTCGTGACCGTCATGGGTCACGTCGACCACGGTAAGACCCGACTGCTGGACACGATCCGCAAGGCCAACGTCCGCGAGGGCGAGGCCGGTGGCATCACCCAGCACATCGGTGCCTACCAGGTGCTGACCAACCTCAACGACGAAGAGCGCCTGATCACCTTCATCGACACCCCGGGTCACGAGGCGTTCACCGCCATGCGTGCCCGTGGTGCGAAGGCCACCGACATCGCGATCCTCGTGGTCGCGGCCGACGACGGCGTCATGCCGCAGACGGTGGAAGCGATCAACCACGCCCAGGCGGCCGACGTGCCGATCGTGGTGGCGGTCAACAAGATCGACAAGGAAGGCGCGAACCCGGACAAGATCCGGCAGCAGCTGACCGAATACGGCCTGGTGACCGAGGAATACGGTGGCGACACCATGTTCGTCGACATCTCGGCCAAGCAGGGCACCAACATCGACGCGCTGCTCGAAGCGGTGCTGCTGACCGCGGATGCCTCGCTGGACCTGCGGGCCAACCCGGACATGGACGCCCAGGGTGTCGCCATCGAGGCGCACCTCGACCGCGGCCGTGGCCCGGTGGCCACCGTGCTCATCCAGCGCGGCACGCTGCACGTCGGTGACTCGATCGTGGCGGGCGACGCCTACGGTCGCGTCCGCCGCATGGTCGACGAGCACGGCGAGGACGTCCACGCGGCGTCGCCGTCGCGCCCGGTGCAGGTCATCGGTTTCACCTCGGTGCCCGGCGCCGGTGACAACCTGATCGTGGTCGAGGAAGACCGCATCGCCCGTCAGATCGCCGACCGCCGCAACGCCCGCAAGCGCAACGCGCTGGCCGCACGCAGCCGCAAGCGGATCAGCCTGGAAGATCTGGATGCCGCCCTGAAGGAGACTTCGGAGCTCAACCTGATCCTCAAGGGCGACAACTCCGGTACCGTCGAGGCTCTCGAAGAGGCCCTGCTCGGCATCGAGATCGACGACGAGGTGCGTCTGCGCGTCATCGACCGCGGTGTCGGTGGCGTCACCGAGACCAACGTCAACCTGGCGTCGGCCTCGAACGCGATCATCATCGGCTTCAACGTTCGCGCGGAGGGCAAGGCCACCGAGCTGGCCAACCGCGAGGGCGTCGACATCCGGTACTACTCGGTGATCTACCAGGCCATCGACGAGATCGAGAAGGCCCTCAAGGGCATGCTCAAGCCGATCTACGAAGAGGTCGAGCTGGGCCGGGCGGAGATCCGCGCGATCTTCCGTTCGTCGAAGGTCGGCAACATCGCCGGTTGCATGGTCCTGTCGGGTTCGGTCAAGCGCAACGCCAAGGCGCGCCTGATCCGCGACGGCCGGGTGATCGCCGAGACGATGACCATCTCCTCGCTCAAGCGGGAGAAGGACGACGCCACCGAGGTGCGCGAAGGTTACGAGTGCGGTATGACCGTGACCTACAACGACATCAAGGACGGCGACATCATCGAGGCCTACGAGCTGCGCGAGAAGCCGCGCGACTGATATCGCAGACCGCTGCACACGCCGCATCCGAGTTTCGGGTGCGGCGTGTGGTCATGCGGGCGATTCCATCTACCAGGAGGTGAGCACCGCTGTACATCGGTGCGCTCGAATTCGATCTACTGCTCGGTGACGTGCACTCGCTCAAGGAGAAGCGGTCGGTGATCCGCCCGATTCTCGCCGAGTTGCAGAAGCGCTACGCGGTCAATGCCGCCGAGGCCGGGGATCAGGACCTGCACCGCCGGGCATTGCTCGGGGTGGCCATGGTCAGTGCGGAGACGGGACACCTGAACGAGGTGCTCGACAAGTGTGAGCGGCACGTTGCCGCGCGTCCGGAGATAGAGTTGCTGGCAGTACGCCGCCGGATCTTCGGACCCGAAGACTAAGAGGAGGACAGACCCATGGTGGATCAAGCCAGGGCACGCCGACTCGCCAAGCGGATTTCCGCGATCGTGGCCACCGCGATCGAATACGAGATCAAGGATCCGCGGCTGCGGTTCGTCACCGTCACCGACGCCAAGGTGACCGGCGATCTGCGCGAGGCGACGGTGTTCTACACGGTGATGGGCGAGACGCTCGACGCCGAACCCGACTACGCGGCCGCGGCCGCCGGTCTGGAAGCGGCCAAGGGTGTGCTCCGGTCCAAGGTCGGCGCGGGCACCGGGGTGAAGTTCACCCCGATCCTGTCGTTCACGCTGGACAAGGTGCCCGACGCGGCGCGCGAGATGGAAGAACTGCTCGCCCGGGCCCGCGCCATCGACGACGAGGTGGCCAAGGTCGCGGCCAACGCCACCCACGCCGGCGAGGCCGACCCGTACAAGTCCGATCGCGACGACGAAGACGCCGAGTAGTCCGATGTCCGACCGGCGTCCGGTGACGGCGGCCCGCGTGCGCACGCGGGGCGACCGGGCATGCCTCGGGGTCCGCGTCGGATGACGGGGGTCCTGGACGGAACCCAGCTGGACGCTGCCGTCGCCGCACTGGCGGCGGCGCGTTCGGTGACCGTGCTGTGCCATGTGCACCCCGACGCCGACACCATCGGCAGCGGCCTGGCCCTGGCGCTGGCGCTGGAGCGGCGCGGGACCCCGGTGTGCGTGTCGTTCGCCGAGCCCGCCGAACTGCCGCTGTCGCTGCGCACCCTGCCCGGGGTGCGGCATGTGGTGCCGCCCGCGCAGGTGCCCGCCGAGGTCGATCTGCTGATCGTGGTCGACTGTGGCGCGCGCAGCCGTCTGGGCGCGCTCGCCGACCGATTACCGGGTGCGCGCACGACCGTGGTCATCGACCACCACCGCGCCAACGACGGGTTCGGCACCGTCGACCTGATCGACGAATCCGCGGCGTCGACGACCGAACTGGTCACCCGCCTGCTCGACGCCTGGGGTGTCGCGCTCGATGCCGAGATCGCGCACTGCCTGTTCGCGGGCCTGGTCACCGATACCGGGTCCTTCCGCTGGGCCAGGCCGGGCAGCCACGCGCTGGCCGAACGGCTGCTCGCCACCGGTATCGACGGCGCCGAGATCACCCGTGTCCTGCTCGACACCCATCCCTTCACCTGGCTGCCCATGCTGGCCAAGGCCCTCGCCTCCGCGGTGGTGGTGCCCGGCGCGGCGGGTGTGGGCCTGGTCTACGCGCTGGTGCGCGCCGCCGACACCCACGAGGTGGGCCCGGAAGAGGTGGAGAGCGTCATCGATGTCATCCGCACCACGGCCGAGGCGGGCATCGCCGCCGTCTTCAAGGAAGCCCGCGGCCAGAACGACCGCTGGACAGTGTCCCTGCGTTCGCGCGACTCGGCGCCCGGGATGTCCGATGGGGTCGATGTCGCCGCGGTCGCCGCCGGGTTCGGCGGGGGTGGGCACCGGTTCGCAGCGGGGTACACGACATACGGCAGCGCCGAGGGAGTCGTGCGCGCGCTGGTCGCCTCGCTCGGCTGAGCGAGCGCTCCGTCAGCTGACTTCGACGACCGCGCCCGGGCGAAGGCGGGAGGCCAGCAGGGCACCCAGGACGGTGGTGGTCGCGCAGAGGCCGAAGGCGAGGGCGGGGTGGTCGACGAACACTCCGGTCAGGCCCGCGACGACGAGGCCGCCGAGGTTGCCGGTCATCCAGATCAGGCCCGCCGCGGTGCCGTCGGCGGTGCCGGTGTGGCGTTCGGCCATGGCGAGCACGATGGGGAGCGCGGGGAGCAGGGTCAGCCCGATCAGGACGAAAGCCAGGAAGCCGGTGGCCAGTCCGGGAGCCACGGCGACGAGCAGACAGGCCAGGGCACTGGCCGTGAGTCCCACCATGACCGCGGGCAGTTCGATGCTGCGGCGCAGCACCGCGACGGGGATCACCGCGCAGCCGATGACCCCGGCGACCACATTGACCAGCAGCACCACACTGGCCGCGTCCGCGCTGACGCCCGCCGGTTCCAGCAGTGCCTGGCCGAAGGTCGCCAGGGCGACGAAGGTGCCGAACGGGAAGAACACGGCCGCGCACAGCCTGCGCACATAGCTGTCACCGAGCGTGGCCCGCAGCGCCACCATCGATGTCGATGTGCTCGCCACCGGCCCGTCACCCGCGCGCCGCAGCTCCAGGGTGAGCAGTACGGCGGTCACGGTGGCGAAGACGGCGCCGATCGCGGCCAGGGTGGTGAGCTGGTCCGCGCGCGGCAGCATCGCGCCGAGCACGAAGGCCGCCGCCATGCCCGCGAAGGTGCTGGCCGTGCCGACGGCGATCCCGGTCGCCCGGTCCTTCTCCGCCAGATAGTGCCCGGCGATCCCGGTGATGGCATTGAGCACCAGCGGCTGGGCCACGGCCACCACGGTCTGGCCGAGCAGTACCACGGCGAATCCGTCGTGCAGCAGGCGCAGGTCGGCGCCGATCGCGGTGAGGACCGCCCCGGCGATCAGCGCGGGCCGGAACCACCGGTCGAGCAGGATGCCCGCCGGGATCGCGAGCACCACGTACAACAGCGGGAACATGTTGGCCAGCCATCCGACGGCCGATTCGGAGACCCCGAAGTGCTCGGCCGCGACGGTCGTCACCGGGGCATAGGTGAGCCACACGAGCTGAGTCGCCGCCCCGACCAGGGCGAAGGCGATGATCACCCGCCACCGTTGCGCAAACGCCATGTCGCTGTCCTGAGTTCTCGGGCGAACCTGATGTCCGCGAGGATGTCCCGTAGCTGGGCGGACGACCAGTATCGCCGCTGCGCGCATTTCGTGCCGATGTTTCGCGCTGTCGCCCCCGCCCGTGTGGGCGCGGTGCGTGTCGGTGGCCTGTGCCAGGATCAGCGAGACAGTGCACAGCGCGCCGGAGGTGACGGCGCCTTCGGTGGGGAGGTCCGGCGTGGGTTCTGCGGCTGTCGATGTGGTGGATCAGGCCGGGCCGCGGCGGATTCTCGGGATCGCCGTGCCCACGCTCGGCGTCCTCGTGGCCGAGCCGCTGTATCTGCTGTTCGACATGGCCGTGGTCGGGCGCCTGGGCGCCCTGGCCCTGGCCGGGCTGGCCGTCGGCGGGGTGATCGTGGGGTCGGTCAGCACCCAGCTGACGTTCCTGTCCTACGGAACCACCGCCCGCGCGGCCCGGCGGCACGGAGCCGGTGACCGCGGGGGAGCGGTGGCCGAAGGCGTGCAGGCCAGCTGGGTGGGAGTGGCGATCGGGTTGCTGATCGTGCTGGTGATCCAGGTGTTCGCCGCGCCACTGTGCGCGGCGATCTCGGGCGGGGGCGACATCGCCGAGGAGGCACTGACCTGGGTGCGGATCGCGCTGTGCGGCGTGCCGCTGATCCTGCTGTCGATGGCGGGCAACGGCTGGATGCGCGGTGTCCAGGATGTGCGCAGGCCGCTGCTGTACGTGATCGCGGGCCTGGGGCTCTCGGCGGTGCTGTGCCCGATCCTGGTCTACGGCCTGCTGGGCGCACCCCGGCTGGAGCTGGCGGGCTCGGCCGTGGCCAATCTCGCCGGGCAACTCGTCACCGGCTCGCTGTTCGTCTACGCCCTGTTACGCGAACGGGTCTCGTTACGTCCGCACCCGGCGGTCATGCGCGCCCAGCTCGTCCTCGGCCGCGACCTCATCGTGCGCAGCCTCTCCTTCCAGGCGTGCTTCATCTCGGCCGCCGCGGTAGCCGCCCGCTTCGGCGCCGCCTCGGTCGCCGCGCACCAGGTGGTGCTCCAGCTGTGGAACTTCCTCGCGCTGACCCTGGATTCACTGGCCATCGCCGCCCAGACGCTCGTCGGCGCGGCCCTGGGCGCGGGGAATGCCCAGGGCGCCAAGGGGATCGCCCGCCGGGTCACGGGCTGGTCGGGAATCTTCGCGCTGGTGCTGGCCGGTGTCTTCGCCGCGGGCTACGGGGTGGTGCCGCTGCTGTTCACCGATGACCCGGCGGTCCTCGACCGGATCCACGTCATCTGGTGGTTCTTCGTCGCGATGATCCCCGTCGCCGGCGCGGTCTTCGCCCTCGACGGTGTGCTGCTCGGCGCGGGCGACGCGGCCTTCCTGCGCACCGCCACCCTGCTGGCCGCCCTGGGCGGGTTCCTCCCGCTGATCTGGCTCTCGCTCGTGTTCGACTGGGGTGTCGCGGGCATCTGGACCGGCCTGGTGGCCTTCATGTTGCTGCGTCTGGTCGCGGTCGTCGGCCGGGCCCGCTCGGGCCGGTGGGCGCGGGTCGGCGCGGACATCCCCCGCGGGGTCGCGTGAAGCGCTCAGCGCGGATACGGGCTGAGCATGTCGATCCAGCGGATCTCCAGATCGCGGGTCAGGTAGTCCATCCGCGACTCCCAGAACTCGCGCATGTGCGGTAGTGCCAGGTGCTGGTCGAGGTCGTCCTTGCTGCGCCAGACCTCGTAGAAGACGAAGACGTCGGGGTTCTCGCTGTCGACGTGGAAGTGGTACTCGAGGCAGCCCTCCTCGGCCCGGGTCGGCGCGACGAACGACAGCAGCAGCTCCTGGAGCTCGGCACGGCGTCCCGGTTTCGGATGGGCGAAGCCGACGAGGGCGTAGGTCATGATGCTCCTTAGGTACGATGGACGACGTACCTGAGGACCGTAGAGGCGCGATAGGTACGACGCAAGTCGTACCTTAGGAGGTGTTGGTGGACGAGTCCGCCGATCTGGAGCTGGGCGCCGTGCTCGCCGCCCTCGCCGACCCCCTGCGGCGCCGGGTGATCACCCTGCTCGCCCTGGACCCCGCCGACGGCGACCGCAGCTGTTCGTCCTTCGACCTGCCCGTCACCAAGGCCACCCGCACCCATCACTTCCGGGTGCTGCGCGAAGCCGGGCTCGTCCGGCAGGTCAACCACGGCAATCGCAGCACCGTCGTCCTGCGCCGTGCCGCGCTCGACGCGCGCTTCCCCGGACTGCTCGGGCTGCTCGTCGCCGAGGCGGGCGAATCCGAACAGTGGGAACCCGGCGGTGCGCCGGCGAGCGGATGTGCGACGGTGGAGCGGTGATTCCCAAGTTGATGGCGGTCAGCGACGTCCACGTCGGGCACCAGGGCAACAAGCCGGTCGTCGAGCAGATCCAGCCGGATTCGCCCGAGGACTGGCTGATCGTCGCCGGTGACGTGGGCGAGAAGGCCGACGAGGTCCGCTGGGCTCTGGAGCTGCTGCGCGGCCGCTTCGCCAAGGTGATCTGGGTGCCCGGCAACCACGAACTGTGGACCACACCCAAGGACCCGGTGCAGATGCACGGCGCCGCGCGCTACGAGTACCTGGTGGCGATGTGCCGCGACCTCGACGTGGTCACGCCGGAGGACCCGTTCCCGGTGTGGACCGGTTCGGGTGCCGAGCGCTACGGCGGCCGCGTCACCATCGCGCCGATGTTCCTTCTCTACGACTACTCCTGGCTGCCCGAGGGGACCACCACCAAGGCACAGGGCCTGGCGGTGGCCCGCGAGCGCAATGTCGTGGCCACCGACGAATTCCTGCTCACCCCCGACCCGTACCTCACCCGCGACGCCTGGTGCCACGCGCGCGTGCAGTACACCCAGCGCCGCCTCGACGCGCTCGCCCCCGAGACCCCGGTGGTGCTGGTCAACCACTTCCCGCTGGTCCGTCAACCCACCGAGATCCTGTTCTATCCGGAGTTCTCGCTGTGGTGCGGTACCGACCTCACCGCCGACTGGCACACCACCTACAACGTGGTGTGCGCGGTCTACGGCCACCTGCACATCCCGCGCACCACCTACTACGACGGCGTCCGCTTCGAGGAGGTCTCCCTCGGCTACCCGCGCGAATGGAAGCGCCGCGGCATGCCCGAACCGCTGCTGCGCCAGATCCTGCCCGAGCCCGTCTACGCCGAGGGCGAGCTCAACGCGTGGGGCGGCCATTTCCCGGTGACACCGGAGATGGAGGCCGCGGCCGCCGAGATGCGCGCCAAAGCCGAACGTCGTCGGGGCGTGTGACCGGTGATTTGCGTCGAGCTTCGAGCACTGATTTGGTGATGATCATGGGTAACTCATCGGGGACGGGCGAACGAGCCTGCTGCCGTCCCGTCAGCCGCCGGATGACGACGCAGGTCCGGCCATGAGCAGCGCGGGCTCGCTTCGCAACATCCTGCCCGCCGGCGTGGCCACGGCGGAGCTGCTGACCTATCCGGCGGATCTGAAGGCGCACCCGGCCGAGGAGCATCTCATCGCCAAGGCGGTCGAGAAGCGGCGCCGCGACTTCATCGGCGCCCGGCACTGCGCGCGCCTGGCCCTCGAACAGCTCGGTGAGCCGCCGGTCGCGATCGGGAAGGGCGAGCGCGGCATGCCGCTGTTCCCGCGCGGCGTGGTCGGCAGTCTCACCCACTGCGACGGCTACCGCGCCGCCGCGCTCACCCACGCGCTACGGTTCCGTTCGGTCGGTATCGACGCCGAACCGCACGGCGCGCTGCCCGACGGCGTACTCGATTCGGTGAGCCTGCCCGCTGAACGCGAGTGGCTGGCCACCGCGCCCACCGGGCTGCACCTGGACCGGCTGCTGTTCTGTGCAAAGGAGGCCACCTACAAGGCGTGGTTCCCGCTGACCCACCGCTGGCTCGGTTTCGAGGACGCTCACATCACCTTCGCGATCGACTCGCGCACCGGCGATTCCGGCTCCGGGACCTTCCACACCGAGCTGCTGGTCCCCGGCACCACCACCGACGGCGGTGTGCCGCTGCGCACGTTCGACGGCCGCTGGACGATCGCCGACGGGCTGATCCTGACCGCGATCGCGCACGGCTGATGGCCGCGCGCACGCCCCTGGTGGGCCAGCTCGGCGGTCTGGTGATAGTCGACAAGGATGGCGGCTGGACCAGTCACGATGTGGTGGCGCGCAGTCGGAAACTGTTGCGCACCAAGAAGGTCGGGCACGCGGGCACCCTCGATCCAATGGCCACCGGGGTGCTGGTGCTCGGGGTCGAGCGGGCGACGAAACTACTGGGTCAGCTGATCCTCACCTCCAAGGCTTACACCGCCACCATCCGACTCGGGCAGTCCACCGTCACCGACGATGCCGAGGGCGAGGTCACCGCGACCACGCCCGCGAGCGATGTCACCGATGCGGCGATCGCGGCCGGAGTCGCGGCCCTGACCGGCGACATCGAGCAGGTGCCCGCCACGGTCAGCGCCATCAAGGTCGACGGTGAACGCGCCTACGCCCGTGCTCGCGCCGGTGAAGAGGTGCAGCTGGCGGCCCGCCCGGTGACCGTGTCGCGATTCGAGGTGCTCGCCCGCCGCGACGAGGGCGACTTCGTTGACCTCGACGTCGAGGTCGACTGCTCCTCGGGTACCTACATCCGCGCCCTTGCCCGCGATCTGGGCGCCGCCCTCGGCGTCGGCGGCCACCTGACCGCGTTGCGCCGCACCAGAGTCGGCCCCTTCACCCTCGAACACGCCCGCACCCTCGACGAACTCGCGGCCGCCGCCGAGGCCGAACAACCCCTGCTCAGCCTCGACATAGACACCGCTGTCCGCACCGCCTTCCCGCACCGCGACATCGACGACACCCAGGCCGCCGACCTGCGCAACGGCCGCTGGCTCGAGCCGATCGGCATCAAGGGCGTCCACGCGGCGATCGATCCGGCGGGCCGGGCCATCGCGCTGCTCGAGGAGAGCGGCAAGCGGGCGGCTTCGGTGATGGTGGTGCGCCCGCAGGGCATCGGCGACTGATCCGTTCCTCGGGCGGTGGGGATCGCGCGGTCGACGTGAGCGCGCGTTCATCGCGGTAAGGTCGGCACTGGCGAGCACGCCGCCCCTGTTCTGAGGGGCTCGATGGCACTGACGTAGCGTTGGGTATGCCCGTTTCGAAGAAAACGTAAGCCAAAGCCCAAACGACAGAAGACGATTGATCGCGTCGTCGGCGGTAGGCCGGAATCGAACCCCATCGCGATGATGTTGAATCGCTCGCCGAACGAGAAAATAGTGCTCGCGCCCGTGCCGCGGCGGCCGCTAGCACCGCCACCGACCTCATCGCCGACATCACGGCGGCCGCCGCGCGAAGCACCGATGCCGAACTGGCCGACGAGTTGTGTCGGCGGATCGGCGAGACTCTCGATTCCGATGGCGCCGTGCCCGAACGGGCCCTGCCGTTGGAGTTCGCCGCCGCGCTGGTCGATGCCGCGATCCCGGCTGCGCGAACCTCGGCCGATGGCTACCGCGTGCTGACTGTGCTCGCGGATATGCTTCCGGTCCCTTGTCGGCACCCCGCCGACGACGCGGTGGCGGAGATCGGTGGGGCCGCCGCGCGCGCCCAGCTGCCAGTGAAGGTGGCCGGGACCGTGCGCTCGGCGCAGGATCGGTATGGTGGCCGATTCGCTGTGGTCGCCCCGATTGCCCCGATCGCCATGTCCAGCGAGCGTGTTCGCTGGTATCTGTGGGATGTCGATGTGTGTGGTTTCGAGCCGGTTGTCGTTCACAGCGGCTTCTACCCCACGGCGGAATCGGCGATGGACCAGGTGGCATGCCGCTGTCGGCGTGGTGGCGTCGGCGGACACGGAGCTGACCCCGGCCGAGGACACTGCATTGCTGAGCGACCTGCTGTCGACCGGCACCGGCGAGATCGAGCTCGGGGGTGAGGACCGCGCCCAGTTCACGGAGTACCTGCGCGCTCGTAGGTTGGCCCAGTTGGTCCGCGAAACGCTGTCGCCGATGGTCCGCCGCCCCGCCTTGGACAAGGAGGTGGCGGCCGAGTAGTTCGAGGCATGGATCAGGTCGGGCGAGGGCGAACTCCCTGATCTGCCAGACGATCTCACCGGCCTGATCGAGGAACTCGCCGACTCCTGGTACGCCGGTTCGTCGATCGTGGGGTACGAGACGTGCTCCCCGCACTGGGTGAGCTGCGTGATCGCCCAAGTCAAGGACTACTACCTCGATGACGTCGCGGACCAGTTGGTTGCCCTGCTCTCCGCGTGGGCGCGGTGGCTCGGTGCGCGCACCGGCCTGGCGCCGGAGCTGCTCGAGCGCTCACTCGCCTACACCGACGGTCGCCCTCACCCGCAGGTCTCGCCGTCGATAGTGGTGCGCCCAGCCTGTTCACTCGCGTCACGGAATAGGGCGAGACGTACGCCGGTCATGTCGGTGACCTCGGCCTGACCGCGCTGTCGCCCTGGTCGGCCTCGGCACGAACGTCTCCACCACTTCGTGTGACAACTCACCGAGACCGAGCGGCGACTCGAGGAGGACAAGCTCCGCAACCTGCTCTATGTCCCCGGTCGCGGGCCAGAGAACGACTCGCCATCATCTGGCCAAGCGTGCTCTCATCGCTGGTCGCCCGCCGAGCTAGTGACCCTTCGACGCGCGGCTCAGCACAGGAGATGATCGACAAACAGTCCGACCAGCAGCTGATCACCGCGGACGGCGAAATGGATTCGGTTGCGCTGGGGCTCGAGCTTGGCGTGCCACTCGCAACTGATCTGTTCACCGGCGAAGTCCACCAGTCGCTGCCGCATAGCCTTGGCGTTGCGGTGCGTCTGTGGGCTCTCCGGTGAGCAGTTCACGTCGGCGGTGATCCGCATCTGCTTGATCCGCTGGATCGGCTCGCTCTCGGCGGCCCAGATGCGCGTCGCGTGATCGTCGAGGCCACCAAGATTGGCGATCAGCGCGCGTCGAATCTCGATCGCGGCCCCGTCGAATCTGCTGATCTGGGACCAGATTCCCGCCGCGAAGACGGTATTGGGGAAAGGAAGGTGTGCGTAGTCGGTCAATTCGTCGAGCAGTTCGGGGTCGGCGTCGACGATCGCCCGCCAGAACGTCGGGGCGTCGGTCGCGTCGGCGATGAAGTGCACCGCCTCGCAGTCTGCCTCGGCGTCGGTCCTCGCCCGCACGAGCCGACGGCCGCGCCGGGCGGCGCTCGTGGTCGTCAGACAGGCGAGCAGGATACCCGCGCGCGCCAGTTCGAGGCACACGCCGAGGCTCGGTGCGATCGGCAGCACCTGTGCGTCGACCAGGAACTCCCACTCCGGCGGTTCGTTGTCGTATTGGGCGATCTTGTCCAGGCGACCATGCAACTCGTAGCGGACATCACGGTCGATCCGGGCATCGCCGAGCAGATCGACCAGGGTCCGACCCGAGGACGACTCGATATCGAACAGCACATCGGAACGCTTGACAGTGCCCGGCGTCGACCGCGCGTACTCGAGCAACTCAAGGTAGGCCTCGAATTCCCGCTCCAGCTCCACCGGGTCATCGGTGTCGAAGGCGAACCCGGCCTCATCGATGACGAATCGCCACCCCCGCATGGCGCTACCTCCGTCGCGCTCGATTGATGACACCGAGGTCGTCGTCGATCTGGTCGAAGAACCCGGCGGGCCAATCACTCATGGAACCGGTGGGTCCGATGGCCAATTCGTGTGGTGCGTGGTCGTGACCGAAGTAGTGCACGAGCGCGTCGGTGTGCCGCAACGACTCGGTGGTCGCTACCGCGCGTCGGATCCCGTTGAGCACATGGTCGCTGTGCGTTTCGACGATCACCTGCACCCCCGCCGCCGCGATCTGTGCGAGGAACCGGCCCATCATCGACTGCGCCGCCGGATGCAGGTGGGCCTCCGGGCTGTCCACGATGAGCAGCCCGTTCTCCGGCACCACCAGCCCGGCCACGATGATCGGCAGCACATAGCTGATCCCGAATCCGGTGTTGGTCAACAGGACCCAGTCGTCTTGCGAGTTGGCCCGCACGGTCAAGGTGGCGATCCCGGTGCGCAGTACCACCTTCGCCTCGATCTGCAGCGGTCCGACCATGCGCGTCATCCAGGCTTCCACCTGCGGGCGCAGCGTCGGTGTAGAGGAATCCGGTGCCAGTCGTCGTGGATCGATGTCGGCGCGGTCGAACAGCGCCAGGATGTGCGCGGCGAACCGCCCGTCCTCACCCACCACACAGCCGTTCTCCGAGGGCGAGGTCGGCAGGGCGATGCGTGGGCCGAGGCGTTCGGCGGCCAGATAGGTGAACGCGCCCGACCGGTCGCCCAAGGGGAAGATGTCGCCGTCGGGGCGCCTGATGATGCGCAGCCGAGCCGACTCGGGGTTCTCGGCACCGGTGAACGCCCAGTCCGACACGGTGCCGTCGGTCGACGACACCGCGACCTCGATCGTGTCCGAACTCGCCGTCGTAGCCAGCACATCGGCCGCCTGCCCGAGACTGAGCCCGGGATAGCCGTTGAGCGAGACGAAGCGATCGGAGTCGAGTTGGCCCTGATGCGCCAGGTGTAGCGCCTGGATCGCTGTGCTCTTACCGGCGCCGTTGAGCCCGGTGAGTACCGTCAGCGGTCGCAGTTGAAGTGAAAGCTGTTGAAAGCGCTTGAAATTGGCGATCGTCAGCGAAGTGATCACAGCGCGACATCTTGCAGGATGTCACGCGGCTTGGCAAAGCGGGCCTTGACTCGCTGCGGATCGGAGGTCGAGGCGCTGATCGAGGCGAGGTAGGCGTAATCGGAGGTCATCGCCTCGCGCGCGCGCGCGACGATCTCGGCCCGCGCCGGTTCGAGCTGGTCGGCGCTGTAGTCGGCCAGGACCACGGCCCAACTCTCGAACAGAGCGCGATTGAACGGCGAAAGCCGGTCGGAGTAGCGCGGCCACTTGCGAAAAGCGTGCGGGCCGAAGAGGATTTGCGCGTTGGCCATAGCGCGTTCGAAGTCCTGGTACCAGGTGTCCAGTGTATCGTCCGAGACATCCTCGGGGGAGTCGATCAGCTCGGCGGTACTGTCGAGCAAATGCTCCAGACTGCCATAGTTCTCGTACTCGTTGATGGTGGACAACCGGCGGAACGCGATGAACCGGAGTACCGCCTCACGGTCGTTCATCCGCACATGATCGCGCAGGCGGCCACCGGTCGCGGCTTGGAAGGACTCGTTGGAGGCACACCGTTTCAGGAACTCTCGGCTGCGATTGCGGCTCATGCAGTGGCGGATCTCCATCGCGTTGAGCGGTTCGCCGCCGGTGTTGATGCGCTTGAAGATGTTGTACTTCACGTCGCTGGGAGTGGACGGGTCGATTACGTGCACCACGATCTGGGTGTTGAGCAGCCGCCGACGCAAGGGTGCCGCCAGGTCGTCGAAGTGCTTGCCCTCGCACGAATCGGACAGGTACTCGAGATCGGCGAGTCCGACAACCTGGCGGCGGACGAAGTCATGAATGGTGGACAGGCGTTGCAGGCCATCGACCACCCGCAGGATTCCGTCCTTGTCCTCGGCGAAATAGAACGCGGGCAAGGGAATCTGGAGCAGCAGACTCTCGATCAAGCGGGACTTCTGTCGCGGCCGCCACACTCGGTTACGTTGGAAATCAGGGGCGAGTTCCAAGTCTTCGTCATCGATCATGTCCATCACGTTGCGCATCGCGAACTGGCGGGTCGTCACGCGGATCTTCTCGGGATCCCACGGCCTGATCTCGGTGTCGTGGGGATCGAGTTGTCCGTGCTCCACTTCGACCCCGGTCGCCTCGCCCTCGAACACCTCCTCGACGGCGTCCGCCGGATCGAACTCGACGTCGGGCAGCTCCTCGTGCGACATGGGGGGAGTCTAACCGAGCGCGGCCGAGGTCGTTCCGGACCTGATGGCGGCCGAATCGTCACTACGGGGAAGTCAGCCAGATCGCTTCGGCGGCAAGGGTGCCCAGTTCGGTGGGGGTGTCGGCGGTGGCGATGCGGACGGCGATGGTGCCCGCGAAATCGCGGCGTTCGACGACCTCGATCCGGGTGTCGAGGGCGATGCCGACCGAGTCAAAGTAGCGCAGCATGGCGGGGTCGGAGTCGGAGATGCGGGCCACCCGGCCCGATTCGCCCGCGCCGAAATCGCTGAGCTGGCGGGCAGGGGGAGTGGGGACCGCGCCGTCGACCGAGGGGATCGGGTCGCCGTGCGGATCACGGTCGGGGTGGCCGAGTTTCGCGTCGATGCGCGACATTAGCAGTTCGGAGACGGCGTGTTCGAGGACCTCGGCCTCGTCGTGCACCTCGTCCCAGCCGTAACCGAGCTCGTTCACCAGGAACGTCTCGATCAGCCGGTGCCTGCGCACCATCGCCACGGCGGCGCGACGACCGTGCTCGGTGAGGGTGATCGCGCCGTAGCGGGCATGTTCGACCAGGCCCTGGTCGGCCAGCTTGCGCACCGCCTCCGACACCGTCGAGGCCGAGACGCCGATGCGTTCGGCCAGCAGCTTGGTCGACACCTTCTCCTGCGACCATTCCTGAGCGGTCCAGATGACCTTCAGATAGTCCTGTGCCACCGCGGAGAGCTCCGGCGCGATCGTGGCGGTGGCGGCGAGTTCGGCCTGCTCGCCGGGCTGTGTGGGCGCTCGGCGGGTCGCGACATCTCGTTTACCTGGCACATCATTGATGTTAGGCATCCCTGCCGCGTTTGACACATCCGGCGAACCGGCGCGGCGCACGGCCGCGATAGGCTTCGCTGTGTGCAGAGATGGCGAAGCCTCGACGAGGTGCCCGCGGACTGGGGGCGCTGCGTCCTCACGATCGGCGTGTTCGACGGCGTGCATCGCGGGCACGCGCAGCTGATCAGCCGGGCCGTGGCGGCGGCGGACAAGCGTGGAGTGCCCTCGGTCCTGATGACCTTCGACCCCCACCCGATGGAGGTGGTGCGGGCAGGTTCGCACCCGGCCCAGCTGACCACCCTGACCCGCCGCGCCGAGCTGGCCGAGGAACTCGGCATCGACGTGTTCTGCGTGATGCCGTTCACCCAGGAATTCATGAAACTCACCCCCTCCGGTTACGTGCACGACCTGCTCGTCGAGCGTCTGCACGTGTCCGAGGTGGTCGTCGGCGACAACTTCACCTTCGGGAAGAAGGCCGCGGGCACCGTCGACACCATGCGCGAGCTCGGCGCGCGTTTCGGCTTCGAGGTCGACGGGGTGACCCTGCTCGGCGAGCACGCCGTCACCTTCTCCTCCACCTACATCCGCGCCTGCGTCGACGCCGGGGACATGGCCGCCGCCGCCGAGGCGCTCGGTCGCCCGCACCGCGTGGAGGGCGTCGTCGTGCACGGTGACGGGCGCGGTCGCGGGCTCGGCTTCCCGACCGCCAATGTCGCTCCGCCCATGCACGCCGCCATCCCGGCCGACGGGGTGTACGCGGGCTGGTTCACCGTGCTCGGCCAGGGCCCGTCGATCGGCACCGCCGCGCCCGGCGAGCGCGCGATGGCCGCCATCTCGGTGGGCACCAATCCGACCTTCTCGGGCCGCTCGCGCACGGTGGAGGCGTTCGTGCTCGACGGCGAGGCCGACCTCTACGGGCAGCACGTGGCGGTGGACTTCGTCGAGCAGCTGCGCGGGATGCGCAAGTTCGACTCCATCGACGACCTGGTCGAGGCCATGGGCCGCGATGTCGAGGCCGCCCGCAAGGTGCTCACCGCGGACGCCGCCGAGCAGGCCTGACCCGATTCGGGCGGCCGTCGGACGTGGGCGTAGAGTGGCTCCTCGGGTTTGCTGCGGTCCGCGGTGGCGCCCATCCCGGGTAACCGGACCTTCGAGCGCGGAACTGAGAAATGAGGAGTCTGCCCGCATGGCGCTGACCACTGAGCAGAAGTCGGCCATCCTGGCCGAGTACGGCCTGCACGAGAAGGACACCGGCTCGCCGGAGGCGCAGATCGCGCTGCTGTCGAAGCGGATCTCGGACCTGACCGAGCACCTGAAGCAGCACAAGCACGATCACCACACCCGGCACGGCCTGCTGGCCCTGATCGGTCGTCGTCGCCGCCTGTCGAAGTACCTGCAGGCCAAGGACATCGAGCGCTACCGTTCGCTCATCGAGCGTCTCGGCCTGCGCCGCTGATCTGCTCCGACACGCCTCCACGCTGAGGCGGTCGGCGAGTAGCCAATGGGAAGAAGTACACTTCTTCTCGTTGGCTATTCGTGTATTCGGAGACCATGGGGTTTCCGTGTGCACTACAACATGTGACAGCCGTGTGCATCCGTCCGCGTGGCGTCGGTCTTCGGTAGTGGCCTTTCGGCCGGCGATCTCTCAGTTCCGCCGCCGTCGGGCTTCGATCGATGACCGCCTCCGCGTCGCCGCTCCAAGGGGATCCGGCCGGGTGCTGCGCGTGGCAGCCAGGAGGGCTGCCACGGGTCCGTGTCCGGTACGGCTGACGAACAGCTGGTCCGCGCCCATCCGGTGCTGCGTTCCAGCGAGACGAGAGGTCGAGAGAAGAGAATATGACGCAGACAACTGAACGTACGTCGACCGCGGTCGAGGTCGAGCCCGGTGTTTTCGAGTCGGTCGCGCTGATCGACAACGGCAGCTTCGGTACCCGCACCGTCCGTTTCGAGACCGGCCGTCTGGCCAAGCAGGCCGCGGGCTCCGTGGTCGCCTACCTGGACGACGAGACCATGCTGCTGTCGGCGACCACCGCCGGTAAGCACCCCAAGGACCAGTTCGACTTCTTCCCGCTGACCGTCGACGTCGAAGAGCGCATGTACGCCGCGGGCCGCATCCCGGGCTCGTTCTTCCGTCGTGAGGGCCGCCCCTCCACCGACGCGATCCTGACCTGTCGCCTGATCGACCGTCCGCTGCGCCCGTCGTTCGTCGACGGCCTGCGCAACGAGATCCAGGTCGTGGTCACCGTGCTGAGCCTGGATCCCAAGGATCTCTACGACGTGGTGGCCATCAACGCCGCCTCGGCGTCCACCCAGATCTCCGGCCTGCCGTTCTCCGGCCCGGTCGGCGGCGTGCGCGTGGCCCTGATCGGTGGCCAGTGGGTCGCGTTCCCGACCGTCGAGCAGCTCGAGGACGCGGTCTTCGACATGGTCGTGGCCGGTCGCGTCACCGAGACCGGTGACGTCGCCATCATGATGGTCGAGGCCGAGGCCACCGACAAGGTCATCGCGCTCATCGAGGGTGGCGCCCAGGCGCCCACCGAGGCCGTCGTGGCCGAGGGCCTCGAGGCCGCCAAGCCGTTCATCGCCCGCCTGTGCCGCGCGCAGTCGGACCTGGCCGCGCTGGCCGCCAAGCCGACCGAAGAGTTCCCGCTGTTCCCGCCCTACGGTCCCGACGTGTTCGAGACCGTCGAGGGCACCGCGAAGGTGGAGCTCAACGAGGCGCTGAGCATCGCCGACAAGCAGGCCCGCGAGGCCCGCATCGACGAGATCAAGGCCGAGGTGCTCGGGCGCCTCGGTGACGACTTCGTCGGGCGCGAGAAGGAACTGGGTGCCGCGTTCCGCTCGGTCACCAAGAAGCTGGTGCGCCAGCGCATCCTCACCGACGGTTTCCGCATCGACGGGCGCGGCCTGGCCGACATCCGTCAGCTCTCCGCCGAGGTCGACGTGATCCCGCGCGCCCACGGTTCGGCGCTGTTCGAGCGTGGCGAGACCCAGATCATGGGCGTCACCACCCTGGACATGGTGAAGATGGCCCAGCAGGTCGACTCGCTCGGCCCGGAGACCTCCAAGCGCTACATGCACCACTACAACTTCCCGCCGTTCTCCACCGGTGAGACCGGTCGCGTGGGTTCGCCCAAGCGTCGCGAGATCGGCCACGGCGCCCTCGCCGAGCGCGCCCTGGTGCCGGTGCTGCCCTCGCAGGAGGAGTTCCCCTACGCCATCCGTCAGGTCTCGGAGGCGCTGGGCTCCAACGGCTCCACCTCGATGGGCTCGGTCTGCGCCTCGACGCTGTCGCTGCTCAACGCCGGTGTGCCGCTGAAGGCGCCGGTCGCGGGTATCGCGATGGGCCTGGTGTCGGACACCGTCACCAACGACAAGGGCGAGGACGAGGTCCGCTACGTGGCGCTGACCGACATCCTCGGCGCCGAGGACGCCTTCGGTGACATGGACTTCAAGGTCGCCGGTACCCGCGACTTCGTCACCGCCCTGCAGCTGGACACCAAGCTCGACGGCATCCCCTCGCAGGTGCTCGCCGGTGCGCTCAACCAGGCGCACGACGCCCGCACCACCATCCTGGACGTGATGGCCGAGGCCATCGCCACCCCGGACGAGATGAGCCCCTACGCTCCGCGCGTCACCGCGATCAAGATCCCGGTCGACAAGATCGGCGAGGTCATCGGCCCCAAGGGCAAGATGATCAACCAGATCACCGAGGACACCGGCGCCAACATCTCCATCGAGGACGACGGCACCGTGTTCGTCGGTGCGACCGACGGGCCTTCGGCCCAGGCCGCGATCGACGCGATCAACGCGATCGCCAACCCGCAGCTGCCCAAGGTCGGCGAGCGTTTCCTGGGCACGGTCGTCAAGACCACCGCCTTCGGCGCGTTCGTGTCGCTGCTGCCGGGCCGTGACGGTCTGGTGCACATCTCCAAGCTGGGCAACGGCAAGCGCGTGGCCAAGGTCGAGGACGTGGTGAACGTCGGCGACAAGCTGCGCGTGGAGATCGCCGACATCGACAACCGCGGCAAGATCTCGCTGGTCCCGGTCGAGGACGAGGCCGCCGCCGAGCCGGCCGCCGAGGAAGCCCCCGCCGCCGAGTAGGCGCCGAGGTAGCTCCACCGCAGTACCGGAACCCCCTGCCGTCGTCGACGGTGGGGGGTTTCGTCGTCTCCGGAACCGGCCGGTCGGTCGATCAGTGGCATGTGTCACGTCTATGCAACGGTGATGCAACGTTGGAGCGTCTAGTGTTGCCGGACACAGCGCGACCGCGCGCGGGCAGCCGTCGCGCCGCCCCGAGGGGTGGCGCCGTGACCGCTGCCCGCTCGGCGTATGCGGCCGGATTGCTGGCGCGCTCCCGGAACCCGATCGGGAAACCCGGCGACCAAGATTTTGACTGAATCTGGTCCGGTTTATTATCGAACCGAATACGCTTCCTCTCGTCCGCGGGCGCGTGTGTCAGGTGTCGGGGTTGACGATGGAGGTCGGGAGATAACCGAGTCATAGCTGCAAGGGATGCAACCCCTGGATCGTGGGCACGGCGGAGACGGACTGGCCGGTGCCCGGTTGCATGGCAGCGCGCCGGAGTGTGGTGATCGTGTCATAGCCGATCGCACTGAATCCCGGTTCGCGCGGGCGGATTTCGGGCAGGGTGCCCGAGGTTGGCCGCCCACTGCCCGTCCCGTCACCCGGAAGGACCCGGGAGTTCCGAGAGTTTGTGCGGTCGCGCGATGTCACCTGCGGCCGGTAGATGGAAGGCAGTGTGCGATGACCAACCCCACTCCGGCGCGCGCGGAAATCGAGCAGCTGGCAGCGCTGGTGGCGACGGTCGCGGCGATGGAGCCGGCGCGGATCGCGGTCGGGTTCGACGGCACCACGGTGTCCTACGCCGATCTCGACGCCCGGCTCACACTGATGGCCGAGCTCACCGGCGGCGCCCTCGATCCCGAGACGCTGGTGCAGGTGGTGCTCGCCGAGCTGTTCCCCGGCGTGGTCGACGCGGCCGAGGGCACCTTCGGGCAGCTGCTGGACGCGCTGGCCGCCGACACGATGGCCGCTCTCGGCATCGAATCCACGCACACCGCCGCGCCGACCCTGGTCGACCGGTTCACCGCCCAGCTGGCCCGCACCCCGGAGCGGGTCGCGGTGCAGTTCGGCACCGAGACCCTGACCTACGCCGAGTTCGACTCCAGGGTGCGGGCGCTGGCCGCCCGGCTGGTGGCGCTCGGGGTGGGGCCCGAGGCGCTGGTCGGCCTGTCCATGCGGCGCGGTGTCGACCTGATCGTCGCCGTGCACGCCATCGTGCGCGCGGGCGGCGCCTATGTGCCGCTGGACCCGGATCACCCGGTCGAGCGTCTGCACTACGTGCTGGAGGTGGCCCGCCCGGTCGTGGTGGTGACGCGGGCCTGCGACGAGCCGGACCTCGCCGGCGCGCCGGTGCTGCGGACCGACGACATCGACTGGACCGCACCGGCCGCCGAGGTGAGCGGGGGAGCGCGGGCGGGCAATACCGCCTACGTCATCTTCACCTCCGGGTCCACCGGCAGGCCCAAGGGTGTGGCGGTGACCCACGGCGCCATCGTGGCCAACCTCGACTGGCGGCAGCGCTGCTACGGCATGACCGAGGCCGATGTCGTCCTGCAGAAGACGCCCTACACCTTCGACGTGTCGGTGTGGGAACTGTTCTGGCCCTTGCAGATCGGTGCCCGGCTGGTGGTCGCCGAACCCGGCCGTCACGGTGACCCGGCCTACCTGGCCGAGCTGATCGCCGCCGAGCGGGTGAGCATCACGCACTTCGTGCCGTCCATGCTGGCGGCGTTCGCGGGTGAGCTGGCCGAGTCCGGTGACGCGGTGGACCTGTCGTCGCTGCGGTTGGTCTTCGCCTCGGGTGAGGCGCTGCCCGCCGCCACCGCCGCGCGGCTGCGCAAGCTCTCCGGTGCCACACTGCACAACCTCTACGGCCCGACCGAGGCGGCCGTCGACGTGACCGCGCACGAGGTCACCGCGGCCGACGAGGTGTCGGTGCCGATCGGTGGCCCGGCCGACGACACCGGGCTGCTGGTGCTCGACGAGAACCTCGACCAGGTGCCCGCCGGGGTGGTGGGCGAGCTGTATCTGTCCGGTATCCAGCTCGCGCGTGGTTATGTGGCCCGCCCGGGACTCACCGCCGACCGGTTCGTGGCCAACCCGTACGGCGTGCCCGGCGAGCGCATGTACCGCACCGGTGACCTCGTCCGGCAGCTGCCCGGTGGGGTCGAGCTCGAATACCTCGGGCGTACCGACTTCCAGGTGAAACTGCGCGGGCTGCGGATCGAGCTGGGCGAGATCGAGGCGGTGCTGGCCGCGCATCCGCGCGTCGGCAATGCCGCGGTGGTGCTGCACCGGCACGCGGCCGGGGAGGCGCTGGTCGGCTATGTGGTCAGCGTCGACGGCGAACCGCTGGACGAGGCCGAACTGGCCGCGCACGCCAAGGCGTCGATGCCGGAGTACATGGTGCCCGCGCTGCTGGTGCAGCTGGCGGCCATGCCGATCAATGCCAGCGGCAAGCTCGACCGCAAGGCCCTGCCGGAACCCGACTTCCGCGTGGCGGCCGCCGAATACCGGGCCCCGCGCACCCCGACCGAGCAGGCCGTGGCCGCCTTGTTCGCCGACCTGCTCGACGTGGAGACCGTCGGCCTGGACGACGATTTCTTCCGCCTCGGCGGCAACTCGCTCGTCGCCACCCGCGCCATCGCCCGGTTGCAGGCGAATTCCGGTGTGCGCGTGGATGTGCGCGACTTCTTCGACAATCCGACCGTCGCGGTGCTGGCCGCCCTGATCGACGGCGGCGTCGCCGACGCGCGCCCCGCCCTGGTCGCGGGCCCGCGCCCCGAGGTGCTGCCGCTCTCGCCCGCCCAGCAGCGCATGTGGTTCCTGAACCGGTTCGACCCGGCCACCGGCGCCTACAACATCCCCATCGCGGTCCGCCTCTCCGGCACCCTGGACCTGCCCGCCCTGCGCGCGGCCGTCGGCGATCTGATCGCCCGGCACGAGGTGCTGCGCACGGTGTACCCGGAGGTCGACGGCGTCGGCACCCAGGATGTGCTGACTCCCGCCGAGGCCCTCGAATTGCTCGTCGCCGAGGCAGGTTCGACCATGCTCGCTGCTGGCGCTGCTGGCGCTGCTGGCGCTGCTGGCGCTGCTGGCGCTGCTGGCGGCGGGGTGGGGGCCGAGGGGACAGGTCTGGCGGTTGTCGGTGTGGGTGGGGATTCGGGGCTGCTCGCGCCGATCGGTATTGCGGCGCACGAACTTCCGGAGGCGCTGGCCGCTGTCATTCTGGCCGGTTTCGATGTGACCGTGGCGCCGCCGGTGCGGGCGCGGTTGTTCGAGGTCGACGGGGAGCACGTGCTGGTGCTGGTGGTGCACCACATCGCGGCCGACGGCTGGTCGGCCGGGCCGCTGGTGCGCGACACCATGGTCGCGTACTCGGCGCGGACGGCCGGTGCCGCACCCGAGTGGACGCCACTGGCGGTGCAGTACGCCGATTACACACTGTGGCAGCGGGCGGTTCTCGGCGCCGAGGACGACGAGACCGCGCAGGCGGGCCGCGAGATCGCCTTCTGGCGGACCGCGCTGGCCGGGCTCCCGGACGAGGTGGGCCTGCCCTCGGATCGCCCCCGACCCGCCACGGCGTCGATGCACGGCGCCCGCGTCGGCTTCCAACTCGACGCCGACCTGGTGGCGGCGTTGAACACGATCGCCGCCGACCAGGGCGCGACCCTGTTCATGGTGCTGCACGCGGCGCTGTCGGTACTCGTCGCGCGCCTGTCGGGCAACTCCGATGTGGCGATCGGCAGCCCGGTCGCGGGCCGTGGTGCCGCCGAACTCGACGACGTGGTGGGCATGTTCGTCAATACCGCCGTGCTGCGCGCCCAGATCCGGTCGGAGGAGTCGTTCACCGCACTGCTCGGCCGCGTGCGCGCCGACGACCTGGCGGCCTTCGCGCACACCACCCTGCCGTTCGAGCGCCTGGTCGAGGTGCTCGCACCCCCGCGTTCGGCCGGACGCCACCCCCTGTTCCAGGTGGCACTGTCGCTACAGAACCTGCCGCCCACCTCCTTCGAGTTGCCCGGCCTGCGCGCCGCCGCCGTCGACCTGCCCTACGACATCGAGAAGTTCGACCTCTCGGTGACCCTGCGCGAATCCGCCGCCGGTCTGACCGGCGAGTTCTCCTACGCCACCGACCTTTTCGACGAGGCGACCGTCGCCCGGATGACCCGCCGCTTCACCGGCCTGCTCGCCGCCGTCGCCCGCGCACCACACACCCCGGTCGCCGACCTGCCGCTGCTGATCGACACCGAACCCACCGAACTCACCACCCGCTCCGGCGGCCCGGCGGCCCCCGCCCCGCTGCTGCCGGAGATCCTCGCCCGCGCCGCCGCCGACCCCACCGCGATCGCGCTGCGCGACGGCGCCCGCACCCTCACCTACGGCGAGCTCGACACCACCTCCACCGCCCTCGCCGCCCGCCTGACCGCCGCGGGAATCGGCCCCGGCGATCTCGTCGCCGTCAGCATCCCGCGCTCGGCCGACTCGATCACCGCCGTCTGGGCCGTCGTCAAGTCCGGCGCGGGCTTCCTGCCCGTCGACCCCACCTATCCGGCCGACCGCATCACCCACATGCTCGCCGATTCCGGTGCGGCAGCGGGCATCACGATCGCCGACATCCACCCGGACCTGCCCGCCACCGTGCCCTGGCTGCTGCTGGGCGACGCGCCGAGCACCGCTACGGTGCCGGGCGCGCCGACGAGTGACGACGGTTCGGCGGCCGCGGTGATCGACGACGGGCCGAGTTCCGATGTGGCGACCGGCCGGGTCTCGCCCGCCGATGAGGTGCCCGCGCTCGATGGTGAGGCCCACGCCGACGTGCCGAGTGTCCCGGCACGCCGGGCGCTCGATCCACGCGATCCCGCCTATGTCATCTACACCTCCGGCACCACCGGTCTGCCCAAGGGCGTGGTGATTCCGCACGCCGCTGTCGCGGCGTATCTGCCGGTGCAGGCGGGGCGCTATGTGGCCGCGGCGGACGCGCGGGTGCTGCACGTGGCCTCGCCCTCGTTCGACATCTCCGTGGCGGAGCTGCTGCTGACCGTCACCGAGGGCGCGACCATGGTGATCGCGCCCGTCGGGGTGTTCGGCGGGGCGGAGCTGGGTGCGTTGCTGCGGGCCGAACGGGTGACCCATGTGGTGATCACGCCGTCGGCGCTGGCGACGGTGAACCCGGACGGGCTCGACGACCTCCGCGTGGTCGTCGTCGGTGGCGAGGCGTGCCCGCCGGAGCTGGTGGCTCGCTGGACCGGTGCCATCCCGGGCCTGGTGTTCCGCAACGGCTACGGGCCGACCGAGACCACCATCGTCACCAATATCAGCGAACCGCTCGGCGCGGACACCCCGATCACCCTCGGGGCGCCGGTGGAGGGTACGACCGAACTGGTGCTCGACGAGCGACTGCGGCCGGTGCCCGCCGGCGTGGTCGGCGAGCTCTACATCGCCGGACCGCAACTGGCGCGCGGCTACCATCGCAGGCCCGCGCTGACCGCGGGCCGGTTCGTCACCAACCCCTACGGTGCTCCCGGTGAGCGGATGTACCGCACCGGCGACACCGTGCGCTGGGTACACCGCGACGACGCCTACGACCTGGAATACCTGGGGCGCAACGACTTCCAGGTGAAGGTGCGCGGCTTCCGGATCGAGCTCGGCGAGATCGACGCCGTGCTCGCCCGGCACGCCTCGGTGGACTTCGCCGCGACCGTCGGTCACCGCACCGAGGCGGGCGCGACCCTGCTGGTGTCGTATGTGGTGCCCGTCGCCGGGGCGAGCGTCGATGCCGCCGGTCTGCTCGCGCACGCCGCCGAGCACCTGCCCGCGCACATGGTGCCCGCCACGATCATGGCGCTGGACGCGGTGCCGCTCACCCCCGTCGGCAAGCTCGACCGGGCCGCGCTGCCCGCGCCGGTGTTCGAGGCCGCCGTCTACCGGGCACCGCAGACGCCCGCCGAGCAGGTGGTCGCCGCCGCGTTCGCCGAGGTCCTCGGCCTGGACCGGGTCGGCCGCGACGACGACTTCTTCGACCTGGGCGGCAACTCGCTGCTCGCCACCCGCCTGATGGCCCGCATCGGCACCGATCTCGACATCCGCGTCCCGGTGCGTCAGCTCTTCGACACCAGCGCCGTGCGCACCCTCGCCGCGGCCGCCGACGCGCTGCGCGGCACCGGTTCCGGGCCCGCGCTGGTCGCCGGGGCCCGGCCCGATCCGCTGCCGCTCTCGCCCGCTCAGCAGCGCATGTGGTTCCTCAACCGCTTCGATCCCGGCTCGGCCACCGACAACATCCCGATGGCCGTGCGGCTCACCGGAACACTCGATGTCGCGGCCTTGCAGCAGGCGATCGCCGACGTCCTGGAGCGCCACGAGGTGCTGCGCACCCGCTACCCGGAGCGCGACGGGCAGGCCGTCGCCGAGATCCTGTCCGCCACCGGCCTGGTGCCCGAGGTCCTCCCGCGGCTCGTGCCCGCCGCGGACGTGGCCGACGCGGTCCGCGCCTTCGCCGCGACCGGTTTCGACCTCACCGTCGACGCGCCGATCCGCGCCGCGCTGATCCGCGTCGTCACCGACGAACCGGAGTACGTGCTGGTCATCGTGCTGCATCACATCGCGGCCGACGGCTTCTCGTTCGGGCCGCTGATCCGCGACGTGCTCACCGCCTACGGGGCGCGCGCCGCCGGTGCGGCGCCGCAGTGGGCGCCGCTGGCGGTGCAGTACGTCGACTACGCGATCTGGCAGCACGCGGTGCTCGGTGCCGCGAACGACCCGGAATCCCTTGCCGCCGCGCAGCTCTCGTACTGGCGCGACACCCTCGCCGGTATGCCCGAGCAGCTCGAGCTGCCGACCGACCGCACCCGGCCCGCCGTCGCCTCGCGACGCGGCGCCACCCACGACATCGCCATCGATGCCGAGACCCATCGCGCGCTCGCGGAATTCGCGCGCGCGCACGGGATCACGGTGTTCATGGCCGCCCATGCCGTGTTCGCCGCGCTGCTGGCCCGGCTCTCGGCCACCACCGACATCGCCATCGGCACCCCGGTCTCCGGACGCGGTGAGCGGGCCCTCGACGACCTCGTCGGCATGTTCGTCAACACCCTCGTGCTGCGCACCGAGGTCGCCCCGGCCACGCCGTTCACCGAGCTGGTCGCCCAGGTCCGCGACACCGATCTGGCCGCCTTCGGCCACGCCGACATCCCCTTCGAACGGCTCGTCGAGGTCCTGGACCCGGTCCGCTCCACCGCGCGCAACCCGCTGTTCCAGGTGATGCTCTCGCTCGACCAGGACACTCCCCGCGCGCTCGCCCTGCCCGGGCTGACTCTCGGCGAGGTGGACCTGTCCACCGGTATCGCCAAGTTCGACATCGAACTGTCGCTCACCGAGCATCGTGACGACAACGGCGCCCCCGCGGGGCTGTCCGGCGCGTTCGTGTACGCCACCGACTTGTTCGACGCGGCCACCGTGGCCGGCTTCGCGGCGCGCCTGCACCGCCTGCTCGCCGCTGTCCTCGCCGATCCCACCCGCCCGATCGGCGATATCGACCTGCTCGACCCGGCCGAACGCACCACCGTGCTGACCACCTGGAACACCACCGCGGCCCTCGAGGAGGCAGGCACCCTGGCCGACCTGTTCGCCGACCAGGTCCGCGCCACCCCCGACGCGATCGCGGTGGTCGTCGACCACCCCACTGCCTCCGCCGGCGCCCTCGCGCGGCTGACCGACGCTGCCGCCGCGGTGCCCGACGCCGAGGCCGCGGTGCTGTCGTATGCGGAATTCGGGGTACGGGTCGCGAGGCTGGCGCGGTACCTGATCGAGCGTGGCGCGGGGCCGGGTGCGCTGGTCGCCGTGGCGATGCGACGGGGGATCGAGCAGTTGGTGGCGGTGCACGCGGTGCTGGCCGCCGGTGCCGCGTATGTGCCCGTCGATCCGGATCATCCGGTCGAGCGGTCCGAGTACGTGCTCGCGCGGACCGCGCCGATCTGCGTGCTGACCGTCACCGGAAGCGGTGTGGCGACAGCGGATTCGGTCGTCGCCGTCGACACCCTGGATCTGTCGGAGCTGTCCGGGGAGCCGGTCACCGATGCCGACCGGACGCTGCCGCTGCACCCCGGACATCTCGCCTATGTGCTGTTCACCTCCGGCTCCACCGGCCGCCCGAAGGGTGTCGCGGTGCCGCACAGGGCGGTGGTGAACCAGCTGCGGTGGTTGCAGCGCGAATACCCGCTCGGTGCCGACGACGTGGTGTTGCAGAAGACGCCGTTCACCTTCGACGCCTCGGTGTGGGAACTGCTGTGGCCGGTGCAGGTCGGCGCCCGCCTGGTGCTGGCCACCGCCGACGGGCACCGCGACCCCGCCTATCTGGCGGACGCGACGGTGCGTCACGGCGTGAGCGTGGTGCAGTACGTGCCCTCGGTGCTGGCCGCCGTGCTCACGGAACCGGCTGCTGCCCAGGCCGATTCGCTGCGACTGGTGTTCGCCGGTGGTGAGGCGCTGACCGCCGAGCTGGCGCATCGCGTGCGGACGAGCACAGGCGCGGAGGTGGTCAATCTCTACGGCCCCACCGAGACCACCATCCAGGTCACCACCCACCGCGTCGGCGACGACCGGGGCGCGGCGGTGCCGATCGGTACCCCGGTCGCCGGAACCCGGGTGTACGTGCTGGATTCGCGGCTGCGTCCGGTTCCGGTGGGGGTGCCCGGCGAACTGTATGTGGCGGGCACCCAGCTCGCCGACGGCTATCACGGCCGCGCCGACCTGACCGCCGAACGCTTCGTCGCCGACCCGTTCGGCACCGGCGCACGCCTCTACCGCACCGGTGACCTCGTCACCTGGCGCACCGGCCCCGACGGCCCGGCCCTGCACTACCTGGGCCGCACCGACTTCCAGGTGAAACTGCGCGGCCTGCGCATCGAACCGGCCGAGATCGAAGCCGCCCTCGGCGCGGTGCCGGGCGTGCACCGGGTCGCGGTCATGGTCCGCTCGGACGAAGGGCGCCCCGACCAACTGGTCGCCTACGTCGTCCGGTCCACCGAACCCGCTGCGCTGGATACTGCCGTCGACACCCCGGGCGCGGCGACTCCCGCCACGGTGGATGGTGGCGTCGCCCCGGACGCGGCGACTTCTGCCACGCTGGATGACGCCGTCACCAGGCACGCGGCGACCGCGGCCGTGCTGGATGCCGGCGTCGCCACGGACGCGGCGACTCCCGCCACGCTGGATGACGCCGTCACCAGGCACGCGGCGACCCCGGCCGTCCTGGATGCCGCTGTCGCCGCGGTGCTGCCCTCGTACATGGTGCCCGGTGCCTACGTCTTCCTCGACGAGCTGCCCGTGAACAGCTCCGGCAAGCTGGATCGCCGTGCTCTGCCCGCTCCCGAGTTCCGCACCCTGGACTTCCGCGAGCCCGCTACCGCGACCGAGCGGATCGTGGCCGCCACCTTCGCCGGGGTCCTCGACCTCGAGCGGGTCGGGGCCGACGACGACTTCTTCGCCCTCGGTGGCAACTCGCTGCTGGCCACCCAGGTGGCCGCGCGGCTCGGCGCCGCCCTCGACGCCCGGGTTCCGGTGCGTGAGCTGTTCGAGGCGAGCAGTGTCGGTGGGCTCGCGGTGCGGCTGGACGCGCTGCGCGGGACCGGCAGCAGGCGGGGGCCGGTGGCCGGGCAACGGCCGCAGCGTATTCCGCTCTCGCCCGCCCAGCAGCGCATGTGGTTCCTGCACCGCTTCGATCCGGACTCGGCGGCGTACCACATCCCGGTCGCCCTGCGGCTCAGCGGCGAACTCGACGCCGCCGCGCTGCGCGGCGCCCTCGGCGACCTGATCGCCCGGCACGAGACCCTGCGCACCACCTACCCCGAATTCGACGGGCAGGCCACGCAACTCGTCGGCGCGCCGTTCGTGCCCGAACTGGCCGTCACCGAGGTCGACGCGGCCGCCGTGCCCGCGGCCATCGTGACCGCGCTGGCCGGTGGGTTCGACATCACCACCGAGGTGCCGGTGCGCGCCGTCCTGCTGCGGGTCGCCCCGGCCGAGCACGTGCTGGTGCTGGTGGTGCACCACATCGCCGCCGACGGCTGGTCGATGGGCCCGCTGACCCGCGACCTGGTCACCGCCTACGCCGCCCGCACCGCGGGCCTCACCCCGCAGCTGCCCGCGCCGGCCGTCCACTACGCCGACTACGCGCTGTGGCAGGTGGAGGGCCTGGGCAGTGCCGACGATCCGGACGCGCCGCTGGCCCGCCAGCTCGGCTACTGGACCGACCGCCTCGCCGGATTGCCCGACGTGCTGACCCTGCCCGCCGACCGTCGCAGGCCGCTCATCGCCTCCAACCGGGGCGCCACCCTCACCATCACTCTGGACGCCGACCTGCACCGCGGCATCGAGGACCTGGCCCGCGCCCACCGCGCCACCCCGTTCATGGTGCTGCACGCCGGGCTCGCGGTGCTGCTGGCCCGGCTCTCCGCGGGTGCCGACATCGTCGTCGGCACCCCGGTGGCGGGACGTGGTCATCGCGAACTCGACGACATCGTCGGCATGTTCGTCAACACGCTGGTGCTGCGCGCCGAGGTGCGCTCCGGTGCCCGCTTCAGCGACCTGCTCGACGAGGTCCGCGCCGGTGACCTCGACGCCTTCGACAATGCCGACGTGCCTTTCGAAAGCCTCGTCGACGCGCTCAATCCGGCGCGCTCGCAGGGCTATTCACCGCTCTACCAGGTGTCGCTGGCGCTGCAGAACCAGCGCCGCACCGCCTTCGAACTGCCCGGCCTCACCCTGTCGGGGCTGACTCTGCCGGACGCGCCGATCGAGGTGGACCTGGACTTCACCTTCGTCGACCGGTTCGCCGCCGACGGCACCGCCGAGGGACTCGACCTCGAACTGCGCTACGCCACCGACCTGTTCGACGCGGACACCGTCGCCGACCTGGTCGCCATGCTCGAGCGCGTCCTGCGCGCGGCCATCGCCGATCCGGGGACACCGGTCGGTGACCTCGCCCTGCACGACGCCGCCGGTCACGCCGCACTGCTCGCGGGCCCGCACGGTGACGTGGAACCCCTCGACCGCGCCCTCGCCGAACTCGGTGTGCGCGCCCCGCTGGCCGCGCACCTGCTCGACGCCGCGGCCGCCCGCGACCCGCACGCGGTGGCGGCGGTGTTCGAAGGCGCCGAGATCGGTTACGGCGCCCTCGCGGCCCGGGCCAACCGGTTCGCGCGCAGGCTGATCGAATGCGGTGTCGGCCCGGAAACCCCGGTGGCCGTGGCGGTTCCGCGCGGTATCGACCTGCTCGTGGTGCTGCACGGCGTGCTCGCTGCCGGTGGTGTCTACGTGCCGATCGATCCCACCCAGCCCGCCGACCGCATCGGGCACGTGCTCGAGACCGCCGCGCCCCGGCTGGTGGTCGCCGCCGCGGCCGCCGACCTCGACCACGTCGACTCGAGTATCCGATCCGCCACCGCCTCGGTGCATTTCGCGGCTGCCTCGCGCTCCGGGTTCCCGGTGCTCACCGTCGCCCAGCTCGAGGACCCGGCCCAGCGGCCCGTGCCCGGCACGCCGGTCAGCGATGCCGAGCGGCTCGCCCCGCTGCACCCGGAGCATCCGGCGTACGTGCTGTTCACCTCCGGCTCGACCGGCACCCCCAAGGGGGTCATGGTGTCGCATCGCGCCCTGGTCAACGAATTGTGCTGGCTGCGCGGCGAATACACGATGACCGCCGCCGACCGGTTCCTCCAGCGCGCCCCACTGACCTTCGACGTCTCGATCTGGGAACTGCTCGCCCCCGCCCTGCTCGGCGCGCCACTGGTGCTGCTGCGCCCCGGCGGTCACCTCGACCTGGCTTACCAGGCACGGGTGCTGCGCGAACAGCGCGTCACCATCGCGGAATTCGTGCCCTCGGTGCTGGCCGCCCTGCTCGCCGAAGGTCTCGGCGACGCGCTGGGCGGGCTGCGGATGCTGCACGCGGGCGGTGAGGAACTGCCCGCGCCGCTGGCGGCCGCCTTGCTCGCCGCGATCCCCGGCGAACTGCACAACACCTACGGTCCGACCGAGGTGACCATCACCAGCACCTTCCAGCAGATCACCGCGCCGGTCGAGCAGACCGAACTGCCCATCGGCAGGCCCAGCTGGAATGTGCGCGCCTACGTCCTCGACGAGCGGCTGCATCCGGTGGCCGCCGGGGTCGCGGGGGAGCTGTATCTGGCGGGCGCCCAGCTCGCGCGCGGCTATCTGGGCAAGCCGGATCTGACGGCGGACCGGTTCGTCGCCGACCCGTACGGTCCCGACGGCACCCGCATGTACCGGACCGGTGACCTGGTGCGCCGTGACCGCTCGGGGGCCCTGGTCTATCTGGGCCGCAACGACTTCCAGGTGAAGATCCGGGGCTTGCGGATCGAGCTCGGCGAGATCGAGACCGCCCTCGGCGACGCACCGGGCGTCACCCACGCGACCGTGCTGCCCGCCGTCGACGACGCCGGGCGCCAGTGTCTGGTCGCCTACGTCGCCGGTGAAGTGGAGCCCGCCGTGGTGCGCGGACACGTCGCGAGCCGGGTGCCCGCCTACATGGTGCCCGCGCATCTGGTCGTGCTCGACACCGTGCCGCTGAACTCCGCGGGCAAGCTGGACCGCTCCGCCCTGCCCGCCCCGGACCTGTCCGTCACCGCCGCCTATGTGGCGCCGCGACCGGGCGCGCAGACCACCCTCGCCGGGGTGATCGCCGAACTGCTCGGGGTGGACCGCGTCGGTGCCGACGACGAATTCTTCGCCGTCGGCGGCAACTCGCTGCTGGCCATGCGCCTGGTCGCGCGCGCCAACGCGGCGCTGGGCAGTGCGCTGGACGTGCGCGATGTCTTCGACGCGCCCACCGTGGCGGGCCTGGCCGAGCGGGCCGGGGTCCACCGTGACCAGCTCCCCGCCTTGGTCGTGGCCGCACCGCGCCCGGCCCGTATCCCGTTGTCGCTGGCCCAGACCCGCCTGTGGCTGCTCAACCGCATCGACCCCGACTCGGCCGTCTACACCCTGCCCATCGCCCTGCGCCTGACCGGCGAGCTGGACACCGACGCGCTGTGGGCCGCGCTCGGCGATGTGATCGAACGGCACGAATCGCTGCGCACGATCTTCCCGGAGGACGCCGACGGCCCGACCCAGGTCGTCCTCCCGGCCGAGCGTGTCCGGCCGGACGCGGAGGTACGCGAACTCCCCGAGGCCGACCTGCCGGACGCTGTACGCGCCGTCGTCGGCACCGGCTACGACCTCACCACCGAGCCCCCATTGCGCGCCGCCCTGTTCCGTCGCGCCACATCGAGCCCGGTGGTGACGGAGGGGGGTCCGACCGAGGTCGAGCATGTGCTCGTGCTCGCGGTGCATCACATCGCCGCGGACGGGGTGTCGACGACGCCGTTGGCGCGTGATCTGATCACCGCCTATGCGGCGCGGGTGGCGGGGGCGGTGCCGCAGTGGGCGCCGCTGCCGGTGCAGTACCCGGACTTCACGCTGTGGCAGCGCGAGGTACTCGGCGATCCGGACGATCCGGAGTCGCGGCTGGCGCGGCAGGTGGCGCACTGGCGGGACGAACTGGCCGGGCTCGCGCCGGTGCTGGAGCTGGCGACCGATCGGCCGCGGCCGGTGGTGCGGTCCGGGGCAGGCGGGTCGGTCGGATTCGACGTGCCCGGCGAGGTGGTCGCCGGGATCGAGGCGCTGGCCCGCAGGCACGGGGTGTCGACGTTCATGGTGGTGCACGCGGCGTTCGCGGTGCTGCTCGCCAGGCAGGGCGCGGGCGCCGATATCGCCATCGGCACGCCGGTGGCCGGTCGCGCCGATGCCGCGCTAGACGATCTGGTCGGCATGTTCGTCAATACCCTGGTGCTTCGGACCGAGGTCGACGCGGGCGCCGGATTCGGCGAGCTGCTCGCCACGGTGCGGGCAGCCGATCTGCGGGCGTTCGCCCACGCCGAGCTGCCGTTCGAACGGCTCGTCGACGAACTGAATCCGGTGCGGTCGACGGCCTATTCGCCGCTCGTGCAGGTGATGCTCGCCTTCGAGCATCGCGAGGACACCGCCATCGAGCTGCCCGGTCTGCGCATCGCCGAATTCGCCCTGCCCGCCGCGACGACGCAGTTCGATCTGTCGCTGGCCGTCAACGAGATCACCGATGCGGCAGGCGAACCCGGCATGCGGGGCTGGCTGCGCTACGCCACCGATCTGTTCGACGCCGACACCGTCGCCGCCTTCGGCGCGCGCTTCGTGCGGGTGCTCAGCGCCGTCGTCGCCGACGACACCGTCCCGGTCGGCGCCATCGATCTGCTCGATGCCGGTGAGACCGCGCAGCTGGCGGCCTGGAACGACACGGCCGCGCCGCTCGACACCGACGCCACCCTGGTCTCGCTGTTCACCGAGCAGGCCCGGCGCAGCCCCGACGCGGTGGCGCTCGACTTCGAGGGCACACGGATCACCTACGGCGAGTTCGCCGCACGCGTGGCCCGTCTGGCCCGGTGGCTCATCGCCGAGCAGGTCGGGCCGGGCGCCGTCGTCGGTGTCGGTCTGCGGCGCGGGATCGACCTGCTGGTGGCCCTGTACGCGGTGCAGGCCGCGGGCGCCGCCTACCTGCCGCTGGACCCCGACCATCCGGCCGACCGCATCGCCGATGTGCTCGACACCGCGGCACCGGTCTGTGTCCTGGCCGCGGCGGGCTTCCCCGACACCGGAACCCGCACGGTCGATCCGGCCGATCTGGACCTGAGCAGTTTCGACAGCGCGCCCGTCACCGACGCCGAGCGGCTGCGGCCGCTGCGCGGCGCCGACCTGGCCTATGTGCTGTTCACCTCCGGCTCCACCGGCAAGCCCAAGGGTGTCGCGGTCGCGCACACCGCCATCGTCAACCGCCTGGTCTGGATGCAGGACACCTACCGGCTCGACGCCGCGAGCACCGTGTTGCAGAAGACGCCCATCACCTTCGACGTGTCGGTGTGGGAACTGTTCTGGCCCTTGCAGATCGGTGCCACCCTGGTGATCGCCCGCCCCGACGGGCACCGCGACCCCGCCTACCTGGCCGAGGTCGTCACCCGCACCGGCGTAGACGTCGCGCATTTCGTGCCCTCGATGCTGGCCGCCTTCCTCGCCGAACCCCGTGCCGCCGAGTGTGTGTCGCTGCGGCAGGTGTTCGCCTCCGGTGAGGCACTGCCCGCCGCCGACGCGCAGCGGCTGCGGACGCTGCTGCCCGGGGTGGCCGTGCACAATCTGTACGGGCCCACCGAGGCCGCGGTCGACGTCACCTTCCACGAGGTCACCGACGCCGACACGGTCACCGTCCCGATCGGCGCGCCGGTCGCCAATACGGCCCTGCACGTCCTCGACGGGCGGCTGCGGCCGGTGCCCGTGGGTGTCCCGGGGGAGCTGTACCTGGCCGGTGTCCAGCTGGCGCGCGGCTACCTCGCCCGCCCGGACCTGTCCGCCGACCGCTTCGTCGCCGACCCCTACGGGCAGCCCGGTTCTCGGATGTACCGCACCGGCGACCTCGTGGTACGCACCCGCACCGGTGAACTGGAATACCTGGGCCGCACCGACTTCCAGGTGAAGCTGCGCGGCCTGCGGATCGAGCTCGGCGAGATCGAAGCCGTCCTCACCGGGGTCGAGGGTGTGGATCGCGCGGTCGTCACCGTCCGCGACGACGGCATCGGCGACCACCTCGTCGCCTATCTGCTCCCCGCGGGCACCCGCCGAGCCCTGCTCGACCTCGACGAGGTGAAAGCCGCTCTGCGGCACGCACTTCCGGCCTACATGGTGCCGGGTGTCTTCGTGGTGCTCGACGAGTTCCCGGTGAACGCGTCCGGCAAGCTGGATCGCCGGGCGTTGCCCGCGCCGGAGCTGGTGGTCCGGGAGTTCCGGGCGCCGTCGACGCCCACTGAACTGCTCGTGGCCGGAGTGGTCGCCGAGGTGCTCGGGGTCGAGACGGTCGGCGCCGACGACGACTTCTTCGATCTGGGTGGCAACTCGCTCGTCGCCACCCGGGTCGCCTCACGGCTCGGCGCGGCGCTGGAGCGGCAGGTGCCGGTGGCGCGGATCTTCGAGACCCCGGTGGTGGCCGAGCTGGCCGCCGCCCTCGACACCGAGAACGGGACCGCGCGGGTGGCGCTGGTGGCGGGGGAGCGGCCCGCCGCGATTCCGCTCTCGCCCGCCCAGCAGCGCATGTGGTTCCTCAACCGGTTCGATCCCGACTCGGCCGGCTACAACGTGCCCGTCGCTGTGCGGCTGCGCGGCGCCCTCGACCCGGACGCGCTCGCGGACGCGATCACCGATCTGGTCGCGCGGCACGAGGTCTTGCGCACGTACTACCCGGAAACCCCCGACGGGCCGGTGCAGCGGATCGTCACCGCCGCCGAGGCCGGTGTCGCACTGCGGATTCGCGACCTTCCCGCCGACGAGATCGTCGCGGCCGTGACCGAGCTCGCCGCCACCACCTTCGACGTCACCGCCGCAGTGCCGTGGCAGGTGGTGCTGTACCGGATCACCGCCGACGAGGCCGTGCTGGCGCTGGTCGTGCACCACATCAGCGCCGACGGGTCCTCGATGCCGCCGCTGGTCCGCGACCTCATGACCGCCTACCTGGCGCGTCGCGACGGCACCGCGCCACAGTGGACACCGCTGCCCGTGCAGTACGCCGACTACGCGCTGTGGCAGCGCGCGGTGCTCGGCGAGGAATCCGATCCGGGTTCCGTCGCCGCCCGTCAGCTCGACTTCTGGCGCACCGAACTCGCCGACCTGCCCGAGGAACTCGCGCTGCCCCTGGACCGGCCGCGCCCGGCGGTACGCAGCCTCGCCGGTGGCACCGTGCCGGTGACCCTCGACGCCGCCACCCACGCCCGGCTGAGCGCACTGGCCAAGGACGCGGGCGCCACGCTGTTCATGGTGGTGCACACCGCCTTCGCCGCCCTGCTCGGCAGGCTCTCCGGCAGTGCCGACATCACCGTCGGCACCCCGGTCGCGGGGCGCGGGGAGGCCGCGCTCGAGGATCTGATCGGCATGTTCGTCAATACGCTGGTCTTCCGCACCCGGCTGACGGCGGGAGAGTCGTTCCAGCAGTTGCTGATCCGGCAGCGGGCCACCGACCTCGCGGTCTACGCCCACGCCGACGTGCCGTTCGAGCGTCTCGTCGAGGTCCTCGACCCGGCCCGCTCGACCGCGCGGCACCCGCTGTTCCAGGTCGGGTTCTCCTTCCAGAACTTCGAGCGCGCCGAACTGGCCCTGCCCGGTATCACGGTGTCGGGCATCGACACCGACACCGAGCTGTCCCAGTTCGACCTGCACCTCATCGTCAGCGACGACTACACCGCCGACGGCGAGGCCGCGGGCGTCACCGGTGTGCTCACCTACGCCAACGACGTCTTCGACACCGCCACCGCCGCGGCCGTCGCCACGCGTCTGGAACGGCTGCTCACCGCCGTGGCCGCCGATCCGCACGCGCCGCTGGACACCGTCGACGTGCTCGAGCCCGCCGAACGGACCCGCGTCCTCGCCGAGTGGAATGCCACCACCCACGAGATCGACCGCACGGCGACCCTGCTCACCCCGTACCGCGCCCAGGCGCAGGCCCGGCCCGAAGCGACCGCCCTCGTCTTCGAGGACACGACGCTGACCTACGCCGCGTTCGACGCCAGGGTGAACCGGCTGGCCCGCCACTTGATCGCCGAGGGTGTGGGCCCGGACGTGCTGGTCGCGCTGGCCATGCGCCGGTCCGTCGACCTGGTGGTGGCCATGTACGCCGTGCTCACCGCGGGCGGTGCCTACGTGCCGATCGATCCCGACCACCCGTCCGACCGCATCGCCCAGGTACTCGACACCGCCCGCCCGCATCTCGTCCTCACCACCCGTCGCGACGAGTTCACCGTGCCCGGGTCGCTCGCGTCGAGGCTCCTCACCCTCGACGACCTCGACACCGCGCGTCACGCCGCGCATCCGGTGACCGACGCCGAACTCCGTGTGCCGCTACGGGATTCCCACCTCGCCTATGTGCTGTTCACGTCCGGTTCGACCGGCAGGCCCAAGGGTGTGGCGATGAGCCACGCGGGGATTCGCAATCAGATCGCGTGGTTGATCGAGCAGTACCGGCTCGGTGACGGCGATGTGTACCTGCAGAAGTCGGCGGCCGGGTTCGACCTGTCGGTGTGGGGGTACTTCGCCCCGCTCGCGGCGGGCGCGACCCTCGTGCTGGCCACGCCGGACGGGCATCGTGACCCGCAATACCTGGCCGAGCTCGTCGCGGCGCGAGGCGTCACCGTCGCAGACTTCGTGCCGTCCATGCTGGCGATGTTCGCCGCCCAGGCCGAGGCCGGACAGTTGACCAGCCTGCGGCTGCTGCTCGCCATCGGCGAGGCGCTCACCCCGGAGATCGTGGCCGCCGTCGGCGCCAAAACCTCGGCGCCCGTGCACAATCTGTACGGTCCCACCGAGGCCGCGGTGTCGGTCACCGCGTGGCCCGCCGCCGGGGCGACCGGGGCGACGGTGCCGATCGGCGTGCCCGCCTGGAACACCCGCGTGTACGTCCTCGACGACCGGCTGCGGCCCGTCGCACCCGGCGTCGCGGGGGAGCTGTACCTCGCGGGAGAGCAGCTGGCCCGCGGGTATCTCGGACGTGCCGACCTCTCGGCGGACCGGTTCGTCGCCGACCCGTTCGGCGCGCCGGGGCAGCGGATGTATCGCACCGGTGACCTGGTGCGCTGGAACCGCGACGGTGTGCTGATCTACCTGGCGCGCATCGACTTCCAGGTGAAATTCCGTGGTCAGCGCATCGAGCTCGGTGAGATCGAGGCGGCGCTGGGTGCGCTGCCCGAAGTCAGCCAGGCCGCGGCGGTCGTCTCCCCGAGCGAGACCGGTGACCGGCTCGTCGGATACGCGGTGCCGGTGCCCGGCGCGGTGCTCGACCCGGTGCGGCTGCGCACCGAGGTCGCGGCGGTGCTGCCGTCGTACATGGTGCCGTCGGTGATCGTGGTGCTCGAGGCGTTCCCGCTCAACACCTCCGGCAAGCTCGACCGCAAGGCCCTGCCGACGCCGGAGTTCGTGGCACGACCGTTCCGTGCGCCGGTGACCCCGGTGCAGCGGGTGGTCGCCGAGGTCTTCGGGGAAGTGCTGGGGCGCACCGGGATCGGCCTCGACGACGACTTCTTCGAGCTCGGCGGCAACTCCCTCGTCGCCACCCGGGTCGCCGCCCGCCTCGGCGCGGCCCTGTCCACGCGGGTACCCGTGCGCGTGCTGTTCGAGGCGACCACCGTCGCCGGGCTGGCCGCCGCACTGGCCGGACAGGCGGGCACCGGCGCCGGACTCGCCCTGGTCGCGGGTGAACGGCCACACCGGATTCCGCTGTCGGCCGCCCAGCAGCGGATGTGGCTGCTCAACCGGCTCGACCCGGACTCGGCCGCCTACAACATCCCGATCGCGGTGCGGCTCACCGGCGACATCGACGCCCCGGCGCTGGCCGCCGCGGTCACCGATGTGCTCGACCGGCACGAGGTGCTGCGCACCGCCTACCCGGCGATCGACGGCATCGGCCACCAGGCGGTGTGGGAATTCGTGCCCGCGCCGGTGGTGGAAGCGGTGGACCGGATCGCGGTGCCCGCCATCGTGGCCGCCGAGATCGGCCGCGGCTTCGATGTCACCGCCGCGCCGCCGGTGCGGGTGCGGGTGCTGCGCTGCGCGCCCGACGAAGTGGTGCTGGTGGTGGTCGTGCACCACATCAGCGCCGACGGCTTCTCCGCCGGACCGCTGCTGCGCGACATGACCGCCGCCTACCTCGCCCGTCGCGCGGGTGCCGAACCCGGCTGGGCGCCGCTGCCGGTGCAGTACGCCGACTACACGCTGTGGCAGCGCGCGGTGCTGGGCAGCGAGGACGACACCGACTCGCTCGCCGCCCGCCAGATCCGGTTCTGGCGCGACGAACTGGCCGGGCTGCCCGGCCTGCTCGACCTGCCCACCGACCGGCCCCGCCCCGCGGTCGCCTCCCAGCGCGGCGCCGGCGTGGACACCGTGATCGCGCCGCGGCTCTGGCAGCGCGTCGGGCAGCTGGCCCGCGGTGCCGAGGCCAGCGAGTTCATGGTGGCGCACGCGGCGCTGGCCGTGCTGCTCGCGCGGTTCAGCGGCAGCGGCGACATCGCCGTCGGCACACCGGTCGCCGGTCGCGGCGATCGCGCGCTCGACGCGCTGGTTGGCATGTTCGTCAACACCCTGGTGCTGCGCACCGCGGTCGACCCGGCCGACTCCTTCCGCGCGCTGCTGCACCGCGCCCGCCGGGTCGACCTGGACGCCTTCGAACACGCCGATGTGCCCTTCGAACGGCTCGTCGACGCGCTCGACCCGGTCCGCTCCACCGCGCACACCCCGCTGTTCCAGGTGATGCTCGCCTTCCAGAACCTCGCCGCCGCCCCGGCCGAGGTGGTGCTGCCCGAGCTCACCGTCACCGGACTGGACGCCCCGGCCGCCGTCGCCAAGTTCGACCTGGACCTGGTGCTCACCGACACCGCCGACGGCGGCTGCGCGGTGAGCCTCACCTACGCCACCGACTTGTTCGACGCGGACACCGCCGCCCGCCTCGCCGAGGGGTACGTGCGGGTCCTGGACGCGGTGACCGCGAATCCCGACGGGGTGGTCGGCGAGGTCGACCTGCGCACCGACGCCGACCGCGCGCTCTTCGGCACCTGGTGCGACACCGCGGCCCCGGCCGTGGCGGCGGTGCTGCCCGACGGGTTCGCCCGGCAGGCCGCCGCCACCCCGGACGCCGTCGCGGTGGTCGACGGCGACACCTGGCTCACCTACGCCGAATTCGCGGCCAGGGTGCACCGGCTGGCCCGGCACCTGCTCGCGCACGGCGTCGGCCCGGACACCGCCGTCGCGGTGGCGGTGCGCCGCTCGGCGGACCTGCTGGTCGGGGTGTACGCGGTGCTCGCGGCGGGCGGTACCTATGTGCCGGTCGACCCCGATCATCCGGCCGAACGGATCGCCCGCATCCTGCGGATCGCCCAGCCCGCCTGTGTGCTCACCACCGGCCGGGACCGGGTCGACCTGCCGGGCGGGCTCGACACGGTCGACCTGGACACCGTGGACCTCGACGCCTACCCGGACGGCCCGATCGTCGACGCCGAACGGGCCCAGCCGCTGCTGCCCGAGCACACCGCGTACGTCATCTTCACCTCCGGTTCCACCGGCCTGCCCAAGGGCGTCGGGGTGCCGCACCGCGCGATCGTCAACCAGCTCGACTGGCTGGCCGGGCGATTCGGCTTCGCCGCCGGTGACACCGTGCTGCACAAGACACCGGTCACCTTCGACGCCTCGATCTGGGAACTGCTGCTGCCCCAGCGCGTCGGCGCCTGCACCGTCGTCGCCCGCCCCGGCGGACACGGCGACCCGGCCTACCTGGCCGCGCTGATCGCCGAATACGGCATCGACACCGTGCAGTTCGCCCCGACTCTGCTGGCCGCCTACACCGCCGAAGTGGAACGCGGTGCGGTCCGGCAGAGTTCGCTGCGGCGGGTGTTCGCCGGCGGTGAGGAACTGCCCGCGGCGCTGGCCCAGCGGGTGCGCGCGCTGACCGGGGCCGACGTCGTGAACCTGTACGGGCCCACCGAAACCGCCGTCCAGGTGAGCGCGCACACGGTCACCGACGCCGACACGGTCACCGTGCCGATCGGCGCGCCGGTGCGCAACACCGGGCTCTACGTGCTGGACGCGCGCCTGCGTCCGGTGCCGACAGGGGTGACCGGCGAGCTGTACGTCGGCGGTGCGCAGCTCGCGCACGGCTACCTCGGCGCGGCCGAACTCACCGCCGAACGGTTCGTACCCGATCCGTTCGGCGCGCCGGGAGCCCGGATGTATCGCACCGGCGACCTCGTGCGCCTGCGCGCGGACGGGAACGGCACGGCCGCACTGGAATACGTCGGCCGGTCCGATCTGCAGGTGAAGCTCAACGGTCAGCGCCTCGAGCTCGGTGAGGTGGAAGCCGCGCTGCAGCGGCAGCCGGGTGTCGCCCAGGCCGCGGCGGCCGTGGTCGCGGGGGTGGGTGCCGACCGGCTCGTCGGGTACGTCGTCCTGCGCGAGGGCCACGGCGACGCCGGTGACCTGCGTGCCGCGCTGGCCGCCGAACTGCCCGGCTACCTGGTGCCCGCCGTGGTGCTCGCGCTCGACGCGTTCCCGGTCAACACCTCCGGCAAGCTCGATCGCGCCGCCCTGCCCCGGCCCGAACTGCGCCAGGCCGCCTACCGCGCACCGGTCACCGCCACCGAACAGCGTGTCGCCGCCGAATTCGCCCGGGTCCTCGACCTGGACCGGATCGGCATGGACGACGACTTCTTCGGCCTCGGCGGCAACTCGCTGACCGCGGTCCAGCTGTCGGCGCGGCTGAGCGAGACACTGGGCGTGGCGGTGCCGGTGGCCTGGTTCTTCGCCGAACCGACACCGTCGGTCATCGCCGCACGCGTGGCCGGACAGCAGGATTCGGCCGACGACGCGTTCGCGGTGCTGCTGCCGCTGCGCACCGGCGGCCGCGGCGCACCCCTGTTCTGCATCCACCCGGTCGGTGGCGTGGCGTGGTCGTTCGCGGGGATCACCCGCCACCTCGACCCCGAGCGTCCGGTCTACGGCCTGCAGTCACCCGCGCTCAGCGACACCGAACCGCTGCCCGCGACCATCGAGGACTGGGCCGATCGTTATGTGGCCGCCATCCGGTCGGTGCAGCCCGACGGGCCCTACCACCTGCTCGGCTGGTCGCTGGGCGGGCTGCTCGCGCACGCGGTGGCCACCCGGTTGCAGGCCGACGGCGCTACGGTGGCCCGGCTGGCCATGATGGACAGCTGGCTCGGCGACGCGCCCACCGGCACCGCCGCCCCGACGGTCGGCGACCTGCTCGGCGGCACAGCGGGCCAGGACGTGCCCTTCGACGTGGACGGACTGGTCGACGCCGCCGCCGCGCTCGGCGGGCCGCTGGCCGGACTGGACCGGGCCCGAGTCACCCGCATCGTCGACGCCGCGGTGGCCTCGATGCAACTGGTCGACGACTACCGGCCACGCCGGTTCGACGGTGACCTGGTGTACTTCGCGGCCACCGTCGACGACCCCACCGGCGCGCGCGGCGCGGCGAGCTGGGCGGAGGCGATCGGCGGCACCGTGCACCGGCACGGCATCGACGCCACGCACTGGGCGATGACCGGCGAGCAGGCGCTGGCCCGGATCGCGGACGTTCTCGACCGGGCCGAACCCGGCGACGGCACCGGCGATCCGGCCAGGGCCGCTGCACGGGCGGGGGCGATGGGCGCATAGAATCGCGGCACCGGCCGTCGTGCCGGCTGCCCCGCCGCGCCGAGGTATCCCCGCACGTCACCGGCTCCCGTGTCGAGAGGTTGAGAACGCCATGCCAGTACAGCCGTCCGGTGGGATCGGGTGACGAAGCCACAGTTGAGCCAATCGCCCACCACCGAAGACCTCGCCACCGACGGGGGAGTGCGCCGCACCGTGCTCCCCGGGGGCCTGCGGGTGGTCACCGAGCACGTGCCCGGCGTGCGCTCGGCCTCGATCGGCGTCTGGGTCGGCGTCGGCTCGCGGGACGAGGGCCCGACGGTGGCCGGCGCCGCGCACTTCCTCGAACACCTGCTGTTCAAGGCGACCCCCACCCGCTCGGCGCTCGACATCGCCCAGTCCATGGACGCGGTCGGCGGCGAACTCAACGCCTTCACGGCCAAGGAACAGACCTGCTACTACGCCCACGTCATCGACGAGGACCTGCCGCTGGCGGTCGAACTCGTCTCCGACGTGGTGCTCAACGGGCTGTGCCGGGCCGTCGACGTCGACGTGGAACGCCAGGTGGTGCTCGAGGAGATCGCCATGCGCGACGACGACCCCGAGGACCTGGTCGCCGACTCCTTCCTCACCGCCATGTTCGGTGACCACCCGATCGGGCGGCCGGTGATCGGCACCGTCGAATCCATCGAGGGCATGCAGGCCGCCCAGCTGCGCGGCTTCCACCAGCGCCGCTACCGTCCCGAACGGATGGTCGTCGCGGTGGCGGGCAATGTCGAGCACGACCGGGTGGTGGAACTGGTGCACCGGGCTTTCGAGGCACGCCTGGACACCGCCGCCGAACCGGCCCCGCGCCGCGAGGGCAAGTTCCGCGCGCAGGCCGCGCCCGGGCTGGTGCGGATCAATCGCGACAGCGAGCAGGCGCACCTGGTGTTCGGTGTCCGCGCCTTCGGCAGGCACGAGGGACAGCAGCGCTGGCCGCTGTCGGTGCTCAACACCATCGTCGGCGGCGGGCTGAGTTCCCGCCTGTTCCAGCGCATCCGGGAGGAACGCGGGCTGGCGTACTCGGTGTACTCGAGTGTCGACACCTTCGCCGACACCGGCGCGTTCTCGGTGGCCCTGGGCTGTCAGCCGGAGAACCTGGCCCAGGTGGCGGTGCTGGCGCGCGGCGTGCTCGACGAGGTGGCCGCCAACGGTGTCACCGATGCCGAATGCGCCAGGGCCAAGGGCTCGTTGCGCGGCGGTCTGGTGCTCGGGCTCGAGGACTCGGCCTCGCGGATGAACCGCATCGGCCGCAGCGAACTCAGCTACGGCAACCATCGCAGCGTCTCGGCGACCCTCGCGCGCATCGACGCGGTGACCACCGAGGAGGTCAGCGAGATCGCCCGCACCCTGCTGGCGCGCCCCTACGGCGCCTGCGTCGCCGGGCCCTACCGGCGCACCCGCGACCTGCCCGCCTCGGTGCGTAAACTCGTCGAACGCTGAGCGTTTCGCCGCCGGGGCAGTCTGCACCGGGCGGCACAGGGGGAGGCAGTCGTGCAGGTGGAGGTGGCGCTCGAACGCGCCGAAGTGGCCAGGGAGATCGGGCGGATCGAGGAGGCGCGGCGGTTACTCGGGGCGGCGTTGACGGTCGCGCCCACGGATACGCGGGTACTGATCGCGTTGGCCGATATCGCCTTCGCCCAGGACGACTACGACGCCACCCTGCGGCTGGCCGGACAGGTCGTCCACGCCGATCCCGAAGCGGCCAGGGGCCACGAACTGGTCGCGCTGGCGTCATCGATGCAGGGGCGCTGGGACACGGCCGCCGAACACGCGGCGACCGCTGTCCGGCTGCTGCCGGACGATCCAGGGGCCCTGCTGATGGTGGCGTGGCTGGCCGCCAACAGTCCGCGTAAGGACCGGGAACGGGCCAGGTGGGCGGTGCGGGAAGCGCTCGCGCTCGCCCCCGAGGACGCCTCGGCGCACTGCTCGGCCGCGGAGATCTATCAGCGCCTGCTCGACATCGACGAGGCGCGAGAGCACATCGACGCCGGATTGGCGATCGACCCGCTGCACATCGACCTGCTGCGCATGCGGGCACAGTCGGAATTCTCGCGCGGCCGCCGCGCGGCCGCCCTCGCGACGCTGCGCGGACTGCTCGCCCATGCCCCCGCCGACGCGATGGCCGCTCAGCTGCTCGGCGAGGTGTTCTGGCGGACGCTGCTGCGACCGGCGGTGTGGGTCTGGGCTTTCGCGGGCTGCTACGCGGCCGCGGCGATGTGGGCGCCGGTCGGGGTCTTGCGGGTGCTCTCGCCGCTGCTGTTCGCGGCGCTGCCCCTGGTCTGGTGGCGGGTGTTCCGCACGCTGGGTGAGCAGCTGCCGCCGGGCTATCTGCGAGCCAGGGTGCGCCTACCCCGGGTCGTCCTCGCGCTGGCCGCGGTCGCTGTCTCCGGACTGCTGGTCGATGTGGGCGCCGTCGCCATGCGCTCCGAGGTCGCCGGGTTCGTGCGGCTCGGTGGCCTGGTGCTGGTGCTCGGCGCCGCCGGCGCGGCGTGCGGGCACCTGCTGATCGTCACCGCGTGGCAGCGCTCGCGCGGCGACGCCGATCCGCTCGCCGGCTTCCGCTTCGTCACGCGTAAGGCTTTGGCGCTCGGGCTGGTATTCGTCGTGCTGGTGCCGATCCTCGGCCTCGTCCGGGGCTGGGCCCGCCAACCCGCCGTCTTCGGTGCGCTGGTCGCGGTGCTCGGCATCATCGTCGGCACCCGTGCTCTCGGGGCCTGCTACGTGGCGTGGCGCCGCCGATCCCGCCGCGTCTCGCTGGGCACGGTGATCCTGCTCGTCGTGCTGGTCTGCGCGGGACTCGCCGTCTGGTGGGGTGGCGGCGAACTCGTCCACGGGGAGATCCGGGCGGCGGTGGCCGGCGACGGCTGAGGTCTACCCCTGGGCGCGGTTGGCGGCCTCGACGATCGCCGGGAGCAGGCCCGGGACGGCGTCCTCGACCTCGGCGGTGCGTAGCCGCTGATAGGTCTGGCCGTCGATGATCAGGCGCTCGATCAGCCCGGCCTCGCGCAGGATCTTGAAATGGTGGGTCGCGGTGGACTTGTTGATCGCCTCGTAGAGGGCCGAACAACGCACCGCGGTCCCCGCGTTGCTCAGGCGGCGGACCATCTCCAGCCGAACCGGATCGTGCAGCGCGCCGAGCACGGTCGGCAGCCCGGCGACGGGCAGGGTCGGCGCCGGGGGGAGATCTTTCGCCTGGGTCATGATCTACCTCACTGAGGGGTTTGATAACCATCATACTCGGCGTAGGGTCTGCGGTGTTCGATGACGATCAAACTCCGCTGATGGGGGGATGCTGTGGCAGCGACAACGATGGCCCCGGTCGAGGCAGGGCAGCGCTGGGCGTACGGGCTGGTACTCGCGGCGACCGGCGTCGCCCTCGGCGTCTCCGGAGCGCCCGCACCGCTCTACGGCATCTACGAGACCCAGTGGCATCTCAGCCCGCTCAGCACGACCACCGTCTTCGCCGTGTACGGCATCTCGGCGCTGGGCGCGGTGCTGGTCTCCGGGCGGATCTCCGATGTGGTGGGCCGCAAACCGGTGATGGTCGGCGCCTTCGTCACCATGATCCTCGGACTGGTCGCGTTCCTGCTGGCCGATTCGATGCCCATGCTGCTGGTCGCCAGGGCGCTGCACGGGGCGGCGGTCGGGGCCACGGTCGTCGCCGGTGCCGCCGCGCTGCTGGACCTGCGGCCCGAACGCGGCGCGCGATCCGGGCAGCTCAGCGGGGTGGCGTTCAATGTCGGCATGGCGGTGGCCGTGCTCGGTACCGCGGTGCTCGCCCAGTACGCTCCCTCGCCGCTGCGCACCCCGTATGTGGTGATCGCGGTGATCTGCCTGGCGGTGGCCGCGGGCATGCTGGCCCTGCGTGAACCGCACACCGCGCGCGTGCGCACCCGCATCACCATCGCCAAGCCCGCGGTGCCGCGCGAGATCCGCGCCGATTTCTGGTTCTCCGCCATCGGGGTGATGGCCGCGTGGTCGGTGCTGGGTGTGCTGCTGTCGCTGTATCCGTCGCTGGCCGCGGCCGAGACCGGCGTGCACAATCTGGTCTTCGGTGGTGCCGTCGTGGCCAGTACCGCCTTCGCCGCCGCCATGGCCCAACTGTTCGCCACCCGCATCCCGGCTCGGCGCGCCGCCATCGCCGGTGACCTCGGAATGGCCGCCGCGCTGCTGGCCACCATTCCCGCGCTGGGCACCGCGCAGCCGGTCGTCGTGGTGATCGCCGGGCTGGTGCTGGGCGCGACCTTCGGTCTCGGGTTCGGTGGGTCGCTGCGGCACCTGTCCGAAGTCGTTCCGCCGCATCGCCGGGGCGAGACCATGTCGGCCTATTACCTGCTGGCCTACTCCTCGATGGCGCTGCCCACGCTGGCCGCGGGCTGGGCCGCCACCACCTGGGGACTGGCCACCGTCTTCCCGTGGTTCATCGCCACCGTCGCGGTGGCCTGCGTGCTGGCCGCACTGCTCGGCATCCGCGGCAATCGCGCGGCGGCACAGCGGATTCCGGCCGGCCCGGGGACCGGCCGGAACGCCTGACTACTCCGGCGGCCAGCCACCGTACGGGACGGTGATCAGCTCCAGGAAGTGGCCGTTGGGGTCGAGAAAGTAGACCCCGCGGCCACCGTCGTTGTGATTGATCTCGCCGACCCCGTGCTGCTGCGGGTCGGCCCAGTGATCCAGTTTGTAGCGCTGGATCTTGGCGTAGGCCGCGTCGAACTCGGCCTCGGAGATCAGGAATGCGTAATGCTGTGGCTGGATCTCGGACACCTGGGGCGGCACCTTCGCGAAATCGAAGACGGCGCCGTGATCGAGGGGGAGCGCGATGAACGGGCCCCACTCTTTTCCGATGTCCAACCCGAGGATGTCCGCCCAGAATTCGGCGGTCTCCCTATTGTCCTTGCATCCGACAATGGTGTGATTGAACTGTACTGACAGGGGATTTCCTCCTGGATTCGTGATGGCACCGACCCTGGGCTCGGTACGAGGCGGCCGACAGGAGCACCATCACCGCGACCGAGGTTAGCGGCCGATCCCGCGCCGTGCAACGGCCGATTGACGGTAGGTTCGCGCCATGAGGATTCGTGGAGCCGTCCTGGAACGCATCGCCGATCCGGCGCCGTTCGCCGAGTCGCGGCCGATCACCGTCTGCGAACTCGACCTGGCCGCACCGGGCCCCGGCGAACTGCTGGTGCGCATCGAGGCGGCGGGTCTGTGCCATTCGGACCTGTCGGTGGTCGACGGCAACCGGGTGCGGCCGGTGCCCATGCTGCTCGGGCACGAGGCGGCGGGCATCGTCGAATCGGTCGGCGCCGGCGTCGACGATGTGGCGCCGGGGCAGCGCGTGGTGATGACATTCCTGCCCCGCTGCGGCGAGTGCGCGGGCTGCGCGAGCAACGGCCGCACCCCGTGCGGGCCCGGCAGCGTCGCCAACAATGCCGGGGAACTGCTCGGTGGCGGTCGCCGCCTGCACCGCGACGGCGCGGAAGTCCATCACCACCTGGGGGTTTCGGGCTTCGCCACGCACGCCGTGGTCGATCGCCGCTCGGTGGTCCCCGTCGACGCGGACGTGCCGCCCGAGGTGGCCGCGGTGCTGGGCTGCGCGGTGCTCACCGGCGGCGGCGCCCTGCTCAATGCCGCGAAACCCGGTGCGGGCGACTCGATCATGGTGGTCGGGCTCGGCGGGGTCGGCATGGCGGCGGTGCTGGTGGCGGTGTCCCTCGGCCTCGGCGAGGTGATCGCCGTCGACACCGTGCCCGAGAAGCTGGCGCTGGCCACCGAATTCGGTGCCACCGCGGTCTACCCGCCCGGCGAGCTGGCCGGGGTCACCGCCGACGTGGTGATCGAGGCCGCGGGCAATGTTCGCGCCTTCGAAACCGCCGTCGCCGCCACCGCGCCCGGTGGCGTCACCGTGACGGTCGGCCTGCCTGCCCCGGATGCCACCGCGACGATCTCGCCGCTCACCCTGGTCGCCCAGGGCCGCACCATCATCGGCAGCTACCTGGGCTCGGCCGTTCCCGACCGCGACATCCCCGAGTACGTGCGGCGCTGGCGGGCGGGCACGCTGCCGCTGGACCGGCTCGTCTCCGCGCGCATCGGCCTCGATCAGGTCAACGAGGCCATGGACGAACTCGCCGCCGGTGCCGCGCTGCGCCAGGTGATCGTCTTCGGCTGACCTCGCGCCCACGCCCGCGCCGCTGCTCGATAGGCTGACAGCGACGACGACGCGAGACGACGAGGAGATACCGGTGACCATTCGGGTCGGAGTGCTCGGTGCACACGGCAAGGTCGGGCAGGCGATCTGCGCCGCGGTGGACGCCGCGGACGATCTGGAGCTGGTGGCGCGGGTCGACAAGGACGACGCGCTGGAGAAGTTCACCGAGACCGGCACCCAGGTCGTGGTCGACTTCACCAACCCCGACGTGGTGATGGGCAATCTGAAGTTCCTGGTCGAGAACGGTATCCACGCCGTCGTCGGCACCACCGGGTTCGACGAGGGCCGCCTGGCCGAGGTGCGGTCCTGGCTGGCGCAGCGCCCCGAGGTCGGCGTGCTGATCGCCCCGAACTTCGCCATCGGCGCGGTGCTGTCGATGCGCTTCGCCGAGCAGGCGGCGCGCTTCTTCGACTCGGTCGAGGTCATCGAGCTGCACCACCCGAACAAGCTCGACGCCCCCTCCGGCACCGCCTACCGCACCGCCGCGCTCATCGCCGCGGCCAGGGAGCAGGCCGGGGTCGGGATCAGCCCCGACGCCACCACCACCGAGCTCGAGGGTGCCCGCGGCGCCGACGTCGACGGGGTGCGGGTGCACTCGGTGCGCCTGGCCGGACTGGTCGCGCACCAGGAGGTGCTCTTCGGCACCCAGGGCGAGACGCTGACCATCCGGCACGACTCCATCGACCGCAACTCCTTCGCCCCCGGCGTGCTGCTCGGCGTGCGCGAGATCGGCGGACGACCCGGGCTGACGGTCGGGCTCGACCCGTTCCTGGATCTGTGAACGCCGCGGCGGCGCGACCCGACCGGCAGGTCTACCGGATCGTCACCCTGGTGGCCCTGCTGGTCCTGGCGGTGATCTTCTACTTCGTCCGTCTCGGCGGGCTGGCGGTGGCCTTCATCGCCGACGGCAAACCCGCGGGCATCGCGCTCGGTGTCGCGATGCTGCTGCTGCCGATCGTCGGCGCCTGGATCCTGTGGGCCACGCTGCAGGCGGCCTTCGCCCATCAGCGCCTGGCCAAGCGCATCCACGAGGAGGGCCGCGAGGTGGACACCTCGCAGCTGCCGCGGCGCCCGTCCGGCCGGATCGAACGCCCCGCCGCCGACGCGCTGTTCGCCGAGATCAAGGCCGAATGGGAGGCCGACCCGGACAACTGGCGCTCCTCCTACCGGCTGGCCCGCGCCTACGACTACGCCGGTGACCGCACCCGCGCCCGCGAGACCATGCGCCGCGCGGTCGCCCTGGAGAAGCTGGAACGCGACAGCGGAGAGTAGCGAGCCATGGCCCGGTTGCTGATCATCCACCACACCCCCTCGCCGCACACCCAGGCGATGTTCGAAGCCGTCCTGGCCGGGGCGAGCGACCCGGAGATCGAGGGCGTGGAGGTGGTGCGCCGGGCCGCCCTGGCCGTCACCGCCGTCGACGTCCTCGACGCCGACGGCTACCTGCTGGGCACCCCCGCCAACCTCGGCTACATGAGCGGCGCCCTCAAACACGCCTTCGACACCATCTACTACCCGTGCCTGGACTCCACCCGCGGGCGGCCCTACGGCCTCTACCTGCACGGCAACGAGGGCACCGAGGGCGCCGAGAGCTCTGTCGACCGGATCACCACCGGGCTGGGCTGGAACCGGGGCGCGGCGCCGGTCGTGGTGTCGGGTCCGCCCGCCAAGGCCGATCTGGAACGCTGCTGGGAACTCGGTGCCACCCTGGCCGCGAGCTTGATGGCCTGACCGCGCCCCGAATTCTGGTGGGCTGACAAGCCGGGCGCGGATGCGGTAGAACTCGACACCGACGTGTTGCGGGCTGGCCGCGGTGGGTGTTCGAGGATGGGGAGTGGTCGGTGAGCGAGAATCCGGCGGTCCGGCGGATCGGGTTGGTGGAGGATCACGAGTCGGTGGCGATCGGCCTGGCGGCCATGCTCGGGCCCGAGCCCGACCTGGACCTGGTCGCGACCTCGCAGACCGTGGCCGGACTGCTCGCCGTCGACGCCGACCTGGACCTGGTGGTGCTGGATCTGCGCCTGCCCGACGGTTCCACACCCGAGGACAATGTGAACGCGCTGCGCGAACACGGCATCGAGGTGCTGGTGTTCACCGGCGCCGACAACGCCTTCCTGGTCCGTTCGGCCGCCAAGGCCGGGGTGCTCGGGGTGCTGCGCAAGTCCGAGAGCGTGGCGACCGTGGTCGAGGCGGTGCGCCGGGCGGCCTCGGGCGAGCAGGTCGTCACCACCGACTGGGCCGCGGCCATCGACGGTGACCCGCAGCTGTCCGACGTGGGGCTCAGCCCCCGTCAGGAGGAAGTGCTCATGCTCTACGCCTCGGGGGAGAAGGCGTCGCGGGTCGCCCGGCTGACCGGGCTGTCCGAGCAGACCGTCAACGACTACCTCGGCCGGATCCGGCAGAAGTACGCCGACGCGGGCCGCCCGGCACCGACCAAGACCGACCTGTACAAACGCGCCGTCGAAGACGGCTGGTTACCGGTGCCGGAACGGCAGCAGCGCACGTGATCGCCACCGCGGTCCGCGCGGTGGCAGGCCCTGACATCGAGCTGGAACGCGCCGCGACCGAGCAGATCCGCCGCAGGCTGGGCCTGGTGGTCGGCATCGGGGCCACCATGGTGATGGTGCTCGAGCTGCCCGCGGTGCTGGTGCAGCCGGTCAACCGGTCGGTGTGGCCGGAGGTGCACCTGCTGGCCGCCTACGCGCTGTTCGCGCCGCTGGCGATCGTCTCCGCGCGCGGCCCGGCCGGACTGATCCGGCGGGTCGCCGGCGCGGCCGCGATCTGCTATTTCGCCGCCACTCTGCTCACGCCGCTCGTCTACTCGGTGGTGCACATCGGCTCGTTCGCGTCCTGGCCCTATCGCGGGCTGGTGCTCGGCGTGATGGCGGCCGGGCTGGCCTGGCCGCTGCGGGTGGCGGCGGGCTACGCCGGGATGCTCGCCGTGGCGACCAGCGTGTCGAACGTGTTCGTGGTGCCGGGTAGTTCGGTGTGGGCGCTGCTGGGTGACGTCACCCGGGCGCTCGGGGTCGCGGCGCTGTTCCTGTGGTGTGTGGTCTACGCGCGCACGGCCGCCGAACGGGTCGACCAGGAGGCGGTCCGCCAGCGCACCAGGGCGGCGACGGTCGCCGCGACCGCCGCGCGCGACCGGGAGAGTGCCCGCTTCGCCGCCCTCATCCACGACGCGGTGCTGTCCACCCTGCTGGAGGCCTCCCGGACCGAGCGGTCCTCACCGGTGCTGCGCAGCCAGGCCGCCAGGACGCTCGAACAACTCGAGCAGGCGCGCTGCGCGACCGAGACCGTGCACCTGGACGCCGCCGCGGCCGTGGCCTTTCTGCGCGATGCCGTGCGCGACGCGAACCCCGACATCCCGGTCCAGGTCACCACCCGGCGCGGAGCGGACCTGAGCCTGCCGATGGAGGCGGCGCAGGTGCTCGGCGCCGCGCTCACCGAGGCCGTGCGCAACAGCCTGCGCCACGCCGACATGCCCGCGCGCCGGGTGCGCCGCGGCGTGTCGATCACCATCGCCACCGGCACCGTGCGGGCGGTGCTGTCCGACGACGGCGCGGGCTTCGACCCGGCGCGGGTCCCGGCCGACCGGATGGGCGTCGCGGGCAGCATCCTGGGCCGCATGCAATCACTGCCGGGCGGAACGGCTTTCGTGGAATCGGCGCCCGGCAAGGGCACCGTGGTGACGCTGGTGTGGGGTGCGCATGGTCGAGCGTGACCTGCCCTTCGGCATGCGGGACCTGTTCGGGCTCAGCGACGGGATGGCCTGGCTGTTCGTGGTCATCTTCGAGGCCACCATCGTGCTGTACCTGCGCGTCAACTTCGATTTCGTGCCGCCGCTGATGGCGGGCGTGGCGCTGGTGCTGATGGCGGTGGCCGCGCTGGTGGTGCTGGTCTTCCCGGTGGACCCGCTGCCCTGGCCCGCCACCGCCTTCGTGGCCTGCGCGGGCCCGGTCGCGATGGCGGTGACCGTGCCGTGGATCGAGAACCCGACCGGCTTCTCCCACCAGCTCTGGACCGCCTATCCCACCTCCTACCTGCTGGCCATGCTGGTGTTGCGCGGGCGCATCGGGGCGGCCTGGGTGGGGGTGGCGGCCGCGGCGACGGTGCTGGTGACCCTGGGTGTGTTCACCGACTGGCATCCCGAGACCGTGATCCGCGCGCTGACCCCGGTCGCCACCGTCGGCGCGGTGACGGTGTTCATGGCGATCGTGCGCCCCTCCCAGCGCTCGCTGCGCGAACTGCGCGGCCAGGCCAATCGGCGGGCCGCCACCGAGGCGGCGCTGGGCGCGGCCACCGCCGAACGCGACCGGCAGCTGACCCGCCTCGACCAGGTGGCCCGGCCGATGCTGGCGCGCATCGCCGAGGGCGCCCAGCTCACCGCCGCCGAACGCGAACAGTGCCGGTTGCTCGAGGCGGAACTGCGCGACGGGTTGCGCGCGCCCGAACTGGTGGCCGAGCGGCTCAGCACCGCCGCGCGCGAGGCCCGCGGGCGCGGGGTCGAGGTGACCCTGCTCGACGACGGTGGCTTCCGCGGCGTCCCGGAATGGGTGCGCGGCAAGGTGATCGACGCCGCGGTCGGCGCGCTGGACGCCGCGGCGGCGGGCACCGTCACCGTGCGGGTGCTGCCGGTCGGGCGGCGCTGGGTGGCGACCGTGCTGGCGGCCGACCCGCACGGTGACCGGCGCATCGAGATCGACACCGCGGGCGCGATCCAGGTCCGCGACTGAGCCGGGAATCTGTCGGACCCCTCTGTCAGGCTGAGGGGATGCAGCGGATGAATGCGGCCACGGCCCGGCGGACGGCGCTGGCCGCGCAGGGCTTCGGTAAACGGCGACCGGCCAACCCCAACCGGCGCGCGGTGCTCGACGTGGTCGCCAGAACGCGTCTGCTGCAACTGGATTCGGTGTCGGCGGTGGTCCGCGCGCACTACGCCCCGGTGTTCAGCCGGATCGGCCCCTACGACCGGAGCCTGCTCGAACGCGCCGCCTGGAGCGACAGCCCGCGCGCCCGCCGCGGCCTGGTCGAGTACTGGGCGCACGAGGCCGCGCTGATCCCGGTGAGCGACTGGCCGCTCATGCGCTGGCGGATGGCCGAGTACCGGCTGGGCCGCTGGGCGGGCATACGCAAGGCGGCCGAACGCAATCCGACCCTCGGCAAGGACATCCTCGATGTCGTCACCGAGGTGGGCGCGGCCAGCGCGGGCGAGATCGAGAAACACCTGGAGCTGGACAAGCCGCGCCCCAAGGGCACCTGGTGGAATCTCAGCGACACCAAACTCATCTGCGAGCAGCTCTTCGCGGCCGGGGAACTGTCCACCGGCACGCGGGTGGGCTTCACCCGGCACTACGACCTCACCGAACGCGTCGTCCCCGCCGACGTGCGCGCCAGGGAGGTCCCCGAGGACGAAGCGGTCCGCGAGCTGATCCGCCGGGCGAGCCGCGCCCTGGGCATCGCCACCGAAGCCGACCTGCGCGACTACTACCGCCTCGCGCGACGGCAGAGCACCCCGGCCATCGCCGCGCTGGTCGACGCGGGCGAACTGGTCCGCGTCGTGGTCGACGGCTGGGACGCGCCCGCCTACCTGCATCCCGAGGCGAGCACCCCGCGCCGCGTCGCCGGGGCCGCCCTGCTGTGCCCGTTCGATCCGCTGATCTTCTTCCGCCCGCGCACCCAGCGCCTGTTCGATTTCCACTACCGGATCGAGATCTACACCCCCGAACCCAAACGGGTGCACGGCTACTACGTCTTCCCGTTCCTGCTCGACGGGCATCTCGTCGGCCGGGTCGACCTGCGGGCCGAGCGCGCCTCCGGACGCCTGCTCGCCCCGGCCGCCTTCGCCGAGCCCGGTCACGCCACGCCCGAGACCGCCCACGCGCTGCGGGGCGCGCTGCGCGAGATGGCCGATTGGCTCGAACTCGACGACGTCGTCATCGGCGAGCGGGGCGATCTGGCGCCGCTGTTGTGAAGGCGGGTCACCAGCCCTTCGGGCCCTGCCCCCGCATCTGATCGCGCAGTGCCCCGCTGACCGCGCCCGAGAGCCACGAGTTCAGCGACTGCCCGTTCTGCTGGGCCGCCTCCTCGGCGCGGGCCTTGAGCTGTTCGACCAGCCGCAGGGTGACCCGGCTGATATCGCCGGTCATCTCCTCGAAACTCGGCGCCTCCCCGGAATCCGACGGCGTGTTCTTGCGCACGTCGGCCACCGCGTCGGTGCCGTCGAGCCGCACGTGCACGGTGCGGTCGCCGAGTTCGGTGCTGATCTCGGCGGCCAGTTCCGACAGCGCCGACAGCAGCACCAGCCGGCTCGAGCTCTCCACCGCCGCGGCCAGTGCGGCGGCGGTGGCCTGCGTTTTCTCGTCTCCGAGGGCGGCCGCGGCGATCAGTTCCTCGCGCAGCCGCGCGGTATGCGCGTTCAAATCCATGACATCAGTGTGGCGTCATGAATGACATCACGCAAGGGTGTTCGTGCTGTCACGCGCGGCGGTGCGAAATCGCCGGAAAATCCGCGCCGGTCACCGCGCAGGCCGCTAGGGTGTCGAGGCTCATGCGGCGACCGGGTAGCCTTTCTGACCATGACGAACGGTGAATCGACGCCAACGGAGCTGCACGCGTCCGGCACGGTAGGTGTCGCGATGGTGACCCCCTTCAGCGCCGCGGGCAAGCTCGACGTCGATGCCGGTGTGGGGCTGGCGGCGCGCCTGGTCGATCGCGGCGTCGACCTGCTGATCATCTCGGGGACCACCGGTGAGTCGCCGACCACCACCGAGACCGAGAAGGCCGACCTGCTGCGCGCCGTGGTCGACGCCGTGGGCGACCGCGCCACCGTGGTCGCCGGTGCGGGCACCTACGACACCGCGCATTCGATCGAACTGGCCCGCGCCGCCGAGAACGCCGGTGCGCACGGCCTGCTCGTGGTGACCCCGTACTACTCGCGCCCCACGCAGGAGGGCCTGATCGCGCACTTCACCGCGGTCGCCGACGCCACCTCGCTGCCCATCACGCTCTACGACATTCCACCCCGCTCGATCGTGCCGATCGCCATCGACACCATCCGGCACCTGGCCGAGCACCCCAATATCGTCGCGGTCAAGGACGCCAAGGGCGATCTCGTCTCCGGTGCCGACCTGATCGCCACCACCGGGCTGGCCTTCTACTCCGGTGACGACGGCCTGAACCTGCCGTGGCTCTCGGTCGGCGCGACCGGATTCATCAGTGTCATCGGCCATCTCGTGCCAGAGAAGCTGCGCGCGATCCACTCGGCCTACGCGATCGGTGACGTGACCACGGCCCGCGAGATCAACGCGACACTGCTGCCGCTGTTCGCGGCCATGACCCGCCTGGGAGGTGTGGCGATGTGCAAGGGAGCACTGCGATTGCTCGGCGTCGACGTGGGTGAACCCCGGTTGCCGCAGTTGATGCCCACCGCGGCCCAGCTCGACGAGCTGGCCCTGGACCTGCAGGCCGCGGGGGTGTCGGCATGAGCGAACCCACCGCCCGCAAGCCCCGTCGCCGTTCGGCTTCCCGCGCCGCGGGTGCCCCCGAGCCCACCCCGGTGCGCACCGAGCCCGTCGCTCCCGCCGCCGCGGAGCCCGCCGCGCCCGCCGAATCCGCCGCGCCCGCGGCCGCCCAGCCGGTCGCCGCCCAGCAGGCCCCCGCGCCCGCCGAGCCCGTCGCCGAGATCGCCGCGGCCGCCGATCTGGCCGGTGCGGCCGAGGTCGGCACCGATCTGCTCGGCTCCGCCGAAGAGCGCCCCGCGGCCAAGAAGGCCCCGCGTCGCGCCAAGAACAAGCCCGCCGAACAGGCCGCGCCGCAGCAGAACCGCCGCGGTGGCGGTCGCGGCAGGCAGGGCGGTCGCGGCCGGGGGGACGCCCCCGCCGAGCCGCGCGCCAAGGCACCCCAGGACCGTCTCGGCCCGCCGCCGAAGCTGCCCAAGAACGGCCTGCGCCTGTTCGCCCTCGGCGGCATCGGCGAAATCGGCCGTAACATGACGGTTTTCGAGTACGGCGGCAAGCTGCTCATCGTCGACTGCGGTGTGCTGTTCCCCGAGGACCAGCAGCCCGGCGTCGACCTGATCCTGCCCGACTTCGGCCCCATCGAGAACCGGATGGCCGACATCGAGGCCATCGTGCTCACCCACGGTCACGAGGACCACATCGGCGCGGTGCCGTTCCTGCTGCGCCTGCGCTCCGACATCCCGGTGATCGGCGCCAAGTTCACCCTCGCCCTGATCGCGGCCAAGGCCCGTGAGCACCGGCTCCAGCCCAAGCTGCGCGAGGTCGCCGAGGGCGAGACCACCGTGCACGGCCCGTTCGAGCTCGAGTACTTCGCGGTCAACCACTCCATCCCCGACGCGCTGGCCGTGGCCATCCGCACCGGCGCGGGCGTGGTGCTGCACACCGGTGACATCAAGCTCGACCAGCTGCCGCTGGACGGCCGCCTCACCGACCTGGCCGGTTTCTCCCGCCTCGGCGACGAGGGCGTCGACCTGTTCCTGGTCGACTCCACCAATGCCGAGGTCCCCGGCTTCGTCACCCCCGAGCGCGAGATCGGCGGCGTGCTCGACAATGTGATCGGCAAGGCGCGCAACCGCGTGATCGTGGCGTCGTTCGCCAGTCACGTGCACCGCATCCAGCAGGTCGTCGACGTGGCGCAGAAGTACAACCGCAAGGTCTGCTTCGTCGGCCGCTCGATGGTGCGCAACATGCAGATCGCCCAGGACCTGGGCTACCTGACCGTGCCCGACAACGTTGTCGTCGACCTGGACCAGGCCGCGAACCTGCCCGGTGACCGCCTGGTGCTCATCTCCACCGGCTCCCAGGGCGAGCCGCTCTCGGCGCTGGCGCGCATGGCCCGCGGTGACCACCGCCAGATCAACATCCGCGCCGACGACCTGATCGTGCTGGCCTCCTCGCTGATCCCCGGCAACGAGAACTCGGTGTTCGCCGTGGTCAACGGCCTGGCCCGGCTCGGTGCCACGGTGATCACCCAGCAGAACGCGAAGGTGCACGTCTCCGGCCACGCCTCCGCGGGTGAGCTGCTCTACCTCTACAACGCGGTGCGCCCGACCAACGCCATGCCGGTGCACGGCGAGTGGCGCCACCTGCGCGCCAACGCCGCGCTGGCGGTCGCGACCGGGGTGCCCGAGGAGCGGGTGGTGCTGGCCGAGGACGGCGTGGTGGTCGACCTGGTCGACGGCATCGCCTCCATCGTCGGCCGGGTGCCGGTCGGGCACGTCTACGTCGACGGCCTGTCCGTCGGTGACGTCGGCGAGTCGACGTTGTCGGATCGACTGGTGCTCGGTGAGGGCGGTTTCCTGTCCATCACCGTCGTCATCGACTCGACCACCGGCAAGGCGGTCAGCACCGAGCTCAACGGGCGCGGCTTCTCCGACGACCCGACCGCGCTGCAGGGCGCCGTCGAACTGGTCGAGGCCGAGCTGCTGCGCCTGGCCGGTGAGGGCATCACCGACACCCACCGCATCGCCCAGGGTGTGCGCCGGGTGGTCGGGCGCTGGGTCGCCGACACCTACCGGCGTCGTCCGATGATCGTGCCGACGGTCATCGGGGTCTGACCTCCGACACACGAGAACCGCCGGGTGACACTGTCACC